>CAYNVY010000001.1:0-80448 GCA_964400745.1 uncultured Enterobacteriaceae bacterium
TTAGTTTCGGCATAACGCGGGCTGCGCCCGCATTAGCCTTCACTGAAATCTTCGCTCTCATGCGGCTTGCCCCCGCATGAGCGCTCGATTTTCGTAATCGATGCGAAGCAGGATGGCTAGCATCAGGCAGTTGGCGAGAATGCCGCTGCCGCCGAAACTCATCAGCGGCAATGTCAGCCCCTTGGTCGGCAACACGCCCATGTTCACGCCCATGTTGATCAAGGTCTGCACACCCAGCCATACGGCGGCGCCCTGCGCCACCAGTGCGGCGAAGTAGCGCTCCGACGCAGCCGCCTGGCGGCCGATGGCGAAGGCGCGCAGGATGATCCAGGTGAACAGCGCGATCACGGTCACGACCCCGACCAGGCCGAGTTCTTCGGCGATCACGGCGAGCAGGAAATCGGTATGCGCTTCGGGCAGGTAGAACAGCTTTTCCACGCTCGCGCCCAGGCCCACGCCCAGCCATTCGCCGCGGCCGAAGGCGATCAGGGCGTGTGACAACTGGTAGCCCTTGCCATAGGGATCGGCCCACGGATCCATGAAACCGAAGATGCGCTGCATGCGGTAGGGCGATATGCGGATGAGCACGAGAAACCCGGCGATTGCCAGTATGAACAGGCCGGCGAACCACTTGCCGTTCATGCCGCCGAGGAACAGGATGCCCATGGCGATCGAGGCGATCACGACGAAAGCGCCGAAGTCCGGCTCGAGCAGCAGCAGCCCGCCTACCATCAGCATCACCGCGAGTATCGGCAGCAGGCCGTTCTTGAAGCTGTGCATCAGCGCCGTCTTGCGCGCAGTGTAGTCGGCGGCGTAGAGCACGGCGGCGAGCTTCATGAATTCGGAGGGCTGCAAATTGGCGATGCCCAAGGACAGCCAGCGCTTGGCGCCGTTCACCTCGCGCCCCACCCCCGGGATCAACACCAGGATAAGCAAGACGATGCCGAGCAGAAACAACCAGAGGGACATGCTCTGCCACACGTTGATCGGAATCTGGAAGGCCATCAACGCGGCGACCAGGCTCACCCCCAGAAACAGCGCGTGCCGCGACAGGAAATAGGCCGGCTGGTTGCCGGTGAAACGGCTCGCCTCGGCCGTGGCGATCGAGGCCGAGTACACCATCATCATCCCGAGCAGCAGCAGGATCAGCGCGGTCCAGACGAGGGCCTCGTCGAATTCCGCCGGCGATGCGCGCCCGGCCTTAATGTAGTTGAGCATGGGCGAACTTCTTGACGCAGGCGGCGAACACCTCGCCGCGATGCGGATAATTGCGGAACATGTCGAAGCTGGCGCAGGCCGGCGAGAGCAGCACCACGTCGCCTGGCTGTGCCTGCGCGCGCGCCTGGGCCACTGCGTCCTCCATGCTGCCCGCGCGCAGCAAGGCGACGCCGCTGCCGGCCAGGGCGCGCTCGATCAGATCGGCGTCGCGTCCGATCAGGACCACGCAGCGCGCGTGGCGCGACACAGGCGCGGCCAGGGGTGAAAAATTCTGCCCCTTGCCTTCCCCGCCTGCGATCAGGACCACGCGCGCGCCGCGCGCCGTCGCCTCGGCGAAGCCGTCGAGGGCCGCGACCGTGGATCCGACATTGGTTCCCTTGGAGTCGTCGTAGTACGCCACGCCGTCGATTTCGGCCGTCTTCTCCAGCCGGTGCGGCAGGCCCGTGAATTCGCGCAATGCGGCGAGCAATGGCGCGTAGGATTCACCGAGCACGCGCGCGAGCGCCAGCGCGGCGAGGGCGTTGGCGGCGTTGTGCAGTCCGGCGAGCGGCAGATCCTTCACTGCCGCAAGCGGGGTCACGCCCTGCGCCAGCCAGAGGTCGCCGGCTACGCGCAGCAGCCCGAAATCCCCGGGGCGGCTTGGCGCATCCAGGCCGAAGCTGACCTGCTTGCGGCCGGCCCGCGCCATGTTCATGCTCGCGCGGTCGTCGCGGTTGAGCACCTGCACGCCTTCGCCCCGGAAGATGCGCGACTTCGCCCGCGTGTAATCTGCCATGCCCTCGTACCGGTCGAGGTGATCTTCGCTGAGGTTGAGCACCGTCGCTGCTTCCGGGTTGAGCGTGCGCGTGGTCTCGAGCTGAAAACTGGAGAGTTCCAGCACCCAGACTTCGGGTTTGCGCTGCGTATCTTCGCATTGCATCAGCGCATCGAGGGCCGCCGGACCGATATTGCCCGCGACTTCGGTCGCGAATCCGCCGCGCTTGCACATGGCGCCGGTCAGCGCAGTGACTGTGGTCTTGCCGTTGGTGCCGGTGATGGCCAGCACCTGCGGCCCCCGGACCTTGGCGCCGGCCCGGCCATCGCGACCGGCGGCGCGCAGGGCCTGAGCGAACAATTCGATGTCTCCCAGCACGGCCGCGCCGCGCCCGGCCGCCGCGCGCACCTGCGGCGTCGCCAGCGGCACGCCCGGACTGAGGGCGACAAGGTCGACGCCGGCAAAGGACGCGTCGCGAAATGCGCCCAGCGCGAGTTCCGCCTGCGGCACCGCTTTTGCGAGTCCCTCCAGCCCGGGCGGGGCGTCGCGGCTGTCTGCCACGCGCACGCGCGCGCCGCTGCGCGCGAGGAATCGCGCCATCGAAAGGCCGGTCTCGCCCAGGCCCACGACCAATGCGTTTTTGCCCGCCAGATTCATCTGAGCTTCAACGTCGACAGTCCGAACAGCACCAGCATCATCGTGATGATCCAGAAGCGCACAGTGGCGATTGGTGTCGCCGTCACGTTCGCGTAAAAGCCGCGAACATGAGTCTCCCCCATCGCCCCCTTCGTGCCGCTTTTCCTCACTGCGTTCATCTCAGCTTCAATGTCGATAGTCCGAACAACACCAGCATCATCGTGATGATCCAAAAGCGCACGACAACCTGCGATTCCTTCCACCCGGACAATTCGTAGTGATGGTGCAGCGGGGCCATGCGGAAAATGCGCTTGCCGCCGCTCCACTTGAAGTACAGCACTTGCAGCATCACCGACAGGGTCTCGGCCACGAACACGCCGCCCATGATGAGCAGCACGATTTCCTGGCGCACGATCACCGCCACCGTGCCGAGCGCGGCGCCGATCGCGAGCGCGCCCACGTCGCCCATGAACACTTCGGCCGGATAGGCGTTGAACCAGAGAAAGCCCAGGCCTGCGCCGGCCAGCGCGCCGCAGAACACCGTCAATTCGCCCGCACCCGGGATGTAGGGGAGCAGCAGATATTTCGAATACACCGTGTTGCCCGCGACGTAGGCGAATATGCCGAGCGCGCCCGCTATCATCACCGCCGGCATGATTGCCAGACCGTCCAGACCGTCGGTGAGGTTGACTGCGTTGCTGGTGCCGACGATGACGAAGTAGGTGAGCACGATGAAGCCCCACACGCCCAGCGGATACGCGATGTTCTTGAAGAACGGCAGTATCAGGTCCGCGTTCGAGGGCAGGGTCATGGAAAAGCCGCTGCCGACCCAAGCCGTGAACAGATCGAAAATCTTCGCGCTGCTTGGCGCCGACACGGCGAATGCGAGGTAGACGGCGGCGGCGATACCGATCAGCGACTGCCACAGAAATTTGGTCTTGGCCGACAGCCCTTTGGGGTTGCGTTCCACTACCTTGCGGTAGTCGTCGATCCAGCCGATCGTGCCGAAGCCCAGCGTAACCGTCAGTACCGCCCAGAGAAAGCGGTTGGACAGATCGCCCCAGAGCAGCGTGGTGATGCCGATCGACACCAGGATCAGCGCACCGCCCATGGTCGGCGTGCCCGCCTTCGTCAGATGCGACTGCGGTCCGTCGTCGCGCACCGACTGGCCGATCTTGTAGGCCGTCAGCTTGCGAATCACGACCGGCCCGGCAATGAAGGAAATGGCGAGCGCGGTGAGGCAGGCGAGCACGGCGCGCAGCGTAATGTAGTTGAATACGTTCAGCGCCCGGATGTCCTTGGCGTAGTACTGGGCCAGTTCAAGTAGCATCAGTGCCCTCCCGCCAGCGCGCCGGTGAGGACCTGCACTACCCGCTCCATGCGCATGAAGCGCGAACCCTTGACCAGCGCGGTCGCGCCTTCGGCCAGTTGTGGCTCGAGCGCGGCCAGAAGCGCGTCGATGTCGCCGTAACAGACGGCACCCTCGCCGAATGCCCCTGCCGCGTTCGCACAAAGTTCCCCGAGAAGGTAAAGTCGGTCTATCCTGGCGGCGCGCGCGTAACGGCCGATTTCCGCGTGAAATGCGGCGCCATTTTCGCCCACTTCGCCCATGTCGCCCAATACCAGAAACTTTGCGCCCGCTGCGTGGGCGAGTACGTCGATCGCCGCGATCACCGAATCCGGATTAGCGTTGTAGGTATCGTCGAGCACGACCGCGCCGCGCTTCGCGACTTTCTTCTGCAGCCGCCCCTGCACCGGTTCGAATGCGGCGAGTCCGCGCACAATCGAGGCGAGGCCCAGGCCGGCCGCTTGAGCCGCTGCTGCTGCGGCGAGCGCATTGCGCACGTTGTGCACCCCGGCGGCACGCAGGCTTACAGCAGCCTCGCCTTCCGGCGTGCGCAATACGATTTCACTGCCAAAGCCACCAAGCTCGTAACGCCCGCCGACGGCAGCCTGCCGGTCGAGACCGAAGTCCAGCACCTTCCTTGGCGCAGCCAGGCCGCGCCAGTAGTCCGCGTAAGCGTCGTCGGCATTGAATACGGCCGCTCCGTCCGCGGGCAAGGCCGAGATCGCCGCGCCGTGCTCGCGCGCGACATCTTCCACGCTGCGCATGAATTCCTGGTGCTCGCGCTGCGCATTGTTGATCAGCGCCACGGTCGGCTGCGCGATTGCGGCGAGATAGGCGGTCTCGCCCGGATGATTCATGCCCAGTTCCACCACCGCGAAGCTGTGCCCGGCGCGCAGGCCGAGCAGTGTCAGCGGCACGCCGATGTCGTTGTTGAGATTACCCGGTGTGGCGTAGGCATGCCCGGCGCCGGCGTGATCGGCCAGGATCGAGGCGATCATCTCCTTCACCGTGGTCTTGCCGTTCGAACCGGTCACCGCAATCAGCGGCAGCTTGAATTTCCCGCGCCAGTAGGCTGCAAGCCTGCCCAGTCCCAGGCGGGTATCCTCCACGACGAGTAGCGGCAGGTCCGATGCGTCAGCGGCAGCGTGCTCGGACGCGCGCCGGTCGACCATGGCCGCCGCCGCGCCGCGCGCGCGCGCGGCCTCGAGATACGCGTTCCCGTCGAAGCGCTCGCCGCGCAACGCGACGAAAAGGGCGCCTTGGCCGATCGTGCGCGTATCGGTGGAAACCGCCGCGATATGCGCGTTGGCGCCGCGCGCTTCGCCTTCGGCGCCACGCGCCGCTTCGTGCAAGTCCATCATCGCGCCCATCCGGCGAGCGCCTCTGCGGCTACTGCGGCATCGGAGAAGGGCGCGCGCTGACCGGCCGTCTCCTGGTAGTCCTCGTGCCCCTTGCCGGCGATGAGCACGACATCGCCCGCCAGCGAGCCGGCGATGGTCGAGGCGATCGCTTCACGCCGGTCGGCGAGCACCAGCGGCGCCTGTCCAGGCCGCTGCTCCTCGCCCAGCACACCTTCGAGAATGTCGGTAATGATTTCCAGCGGGTCTTCGCTGCGCGGATTGTCGCTGGTCAGCACCACCTGATCGGCGCTGCGCGCTGCAATCGCCCCCATCAAGGCGCGCTTGCCGCGATCGCGGTCGCCGCCGCAGCCGAAGACGCAGATGAGCCGCCCGCCGTCTGCGCCCACCAGCGGCCGCAGACTCATGAGCGCCGCCTCCAGCGCATCCGGACTGTGCGCATAGTCCACCACGGCTAGGGGTTTACTCCCGCCGCCCAGACGCTGCATGCGCCCGGGCGGCGGCGTAAGCGCGTTCAAGGCCGCGACCGCAGGCTCCAGTTCCACGCCCGCGCCCAGCAACACCCCGAGCACGCCGAGGAGATTGGCCACGTTAAAACGCCCGAGCAAGGCGCTGCGCACCTCGGCGCGACCCCAGGAACTGAGCAGCCCGAAAGCCAGTCCGTGCCGGCTCAGGCGGACATTCTCCGCCTCGAGAAAGAATTCGAGTCCGGCGGCGCTCGCGACGCCGGCGTGCGCGCTGTAGCCGGCGCACGCGACCTTGCTGCCGGCGAGTTTCTGCGCGATGCGCACACCCAGCACGTCATCCATGTTCAGCACCGCGCCGGACAGGCCGGGCGTTTCGAACAATTGCGCTTTCGCCGCGGCGTATCGCTCCATGTCGCCGTGATAATCCAGATGGTCGCGCGACAAATTGGTCAGCAGCGCCACATCGAACTGCACACCATTGACGCGGCCCTGATCCAGGCCGATCGAAGAGACTTCCATCGCCGCGCCCTGCGCACCGGATCGCACAAACTCGGCCAGCCGGCGCTGCAATTCGATCGCATCCGGCGTGGTATTCACAGAGGGTGCAAGATCGGCCGTCGGCCCGCTGCCGAGTGCGGCCGGAATGCCGCTGCCCAGGGTGCCGACCACGGCCGTCTTGCGCCCGAGTGCGTTTAGCGCCTGCGCGATCCAGTGGCTGCAGGACGTCTTGCCGTTGGTGCCGGTGACACCCGCCATCCACAGCGCTGCCGAAGGCCGGCCGTAGACTTCGTGCGCGATTTCGCCTGCCATGCGGCGCAAGCCTTCGACGGCAAGGTTGGGTGCGCGCCAGGCATCGTCCCAGGAAAACCCTTGGCGCTCCCATAGCACCGCAACCGCGCCGCGCGCGAGCGCCGCCTGAATATGCTGCCTGCCGTCGGCATTCCCGCCGGGATAGGCGACGAAAGCATCGCCCGCGCGTATCGAGCGGCTGTCGGCGCTCAGGCCGCGGATGTCGGCGCCTTGCTCCCGCAGGCGACCGAGCAGATCCAGTGCCGCGCGGCTCATGCGCCTTCCTTGATTTCGGAACCTTCGGGCGGGAGTTCCAGCGGTTTCAGCGGCGCGTCCGGGGGCACCCCGAGCATGCGCAGCGCGCCCCCCATCACCGCGGAGAACACCGGCGCGGCCACCGCTCCGCCGTAGTACTGCCCGGCTGTGGGCTCGTCCAGCATCACCGCGATCACCAGCCGGGGATCCGAAACCGGCGCAAGACCGACGAAAGAGGACACATACTTGTGCGCGGCATAGCCGCCGTGTTCCTCCTTGTGCGCGGTTCCGGTCTTGCCCGCGACGCGATATCCCATCACGCGCGCCTTGGGCGCGGTGCCGCCGACTTCCACCGCCATCTCCAGCATGGAGCGCAGCTTGCGCGCGGTATCCGGCGAAATCACCTGCTTGCCTGCAAGCGGCGCATCGGAGCGCACGAGCGACAGGGGCATCAACTCGCCGTCGCGCGCAAAAATGGTGTAGGCGCGCGCAAGTTGCAGCAGCGACACCGAAATGCCGTGTCCGTAGGCCATGGTCGCCTGCTCTATCGGCCTCCAGGTCTTGTGCGCGCGCAGTTTGCCGCTGACCTCGCCCGGGAATCCCATGCGCGGCACGCTGCCGAAGCCGACCTGGTCGAACATGCCCCACATCGCCTCCGCCGGCAGGCTGAGCGCGATCCTCGCAGCACCGACGTTGCTCGAGCGTTGTATCACCTGCGCCACGCTCATGTCGCCGAAGGTGTGGGCGTCGTGTATGGTCGCCTTGCCTATGCTCAGAGCGCCAGAGGCAGTGGCTATCGTCGTTTCCGGAGTCACCTTCCCGCGGTCGATGGCGAGAGCCACGGTAAAAGGCTTGAGCGTCGAACCGGGCTCGAAGGTGTCGGTGATCACGCGATTGCGCAATTGCGCGCCCGACAGCCGGCTGCGGTTGTTCGGGTTGTAGGTAGGCAGGTTGGCCAGCGCGAGCACTTCGCCGGTCTTGGCGTCGAGCACCACGATCGCCCCTGCCTTGGCTTTGTGGGTGTCCACGGCGAGCTTCAGCTGAGCGAAGGCCAGGTTCTGCAGTTTCGCGTCCAGGGCGAGCGCCAGATCGCGCCCGTTCTGCGCTGCGCGTATCGACTCCATGTCTTCGACGATCTGCCCCATGCGGTCCTTGATCACGCGCCGGCTGCCGGACTTGCCCGCCAGGGTCGATTGGAATGCGAGCTCGACGCCCTCCTGCCCCGCGTCTTCCGCGCCGGTGAAACCAAGCACGTGCGCCATCACCTCGCCGCCCGGGTAATAGCGGCGGTATTCCCGGTTTTGGAACAGGCCCGGTATGCGCAACTCGCTCACCCGTTCTGCCGCTTCCGGCGGAATCTGGCGCTTGAGGTAGACGAACGACGTCGATTCGTTCAAGCGCTTGTCGATGTCCTGCGGCGGCAGTTCCAGGATCGCGGCGAGCTTTGCGCGCTGCTGCGTGGAAAACTGAACTTCCTCGGGTATCGCCCAGACGGATTTCACCGGGGTGCTGATCGCAAGCGCCTCGCCGTGCCGGTCGGTGATCCGGCCGCGGTTGGCGTAGATCTCGAGCACGCGGCTGTAGCGCGATTCCCCTTTTTGCTGCAGAAAACTATTGTTCAGACCCTGCAAGTACACGGCGCGTCCGGCGAGCACCACAAAGCCGCCGGCGATGAGCACGAGCAGCAGTCGCGAGCGCCACAATGGCAGGCGCAGCGCAAGCACCGGACTGGCGGCGTAATTCATCGCGCGGCTCCGGGCAAGACAACCTGGGTGCGCTTTGCATCGGGCACGCTCATGCGCAGGCGCTCGCGCGCGAGCTTCTCGACCCGGGCGTGCATCGCCCAGGTGCTTTGCTCCAATTGCAGCTGCCCCCACTCGACATCGAGCTGCTTGGCCCGCTCCTGCTCGCGCTCCAGTTCGGCGAACAGCTTTCGCGCCTGATGCTGCGAGGTCACCAGGCCGAGCGCGCACGCGGTGAGCGCGAGGAGCAGCACGAGGTTGATCCGCGCCAATTCAAGCCCCGGTGCGCATTGCGACGCGCAGCGTGGCGCTGCGGGCGCGCGGGTTGGCCGCGACCTCGGCCGCCGAAGGGCGCACCGGCTTGCCGATCAGGCGCAGCCTGGGTTGCGGCAACTCGCTTTCGCGCAGCGGCAGGCGTATCGGCACGTCGGCGCGCGCGGCGTCGCGCATGAAGTGCTTCACGATGCGGTCCTCGAGCGAATGGAAACTGATCACCGCCAGGCGGCCGCCAGGCACCAGCACGTCGAGGACCTGCGGCAGGGCTAACGACAAGTGCGCAAGCTCCTGATTGAGGTAAATCCGTACAGCCTGGAAGGTGCGCGTCGCCGGGTCCTTGCCTTTTTCCCGCGTGCGGACGGCCGCACCCACGATATCGGCAAGTTGCCCTGTGGTGACAACAGGCTCTCTTTGCCGAGCAGCAACAATCGCCTTTGCAATCTGTTTAGCAAACCGTTCTTCACCATAGTCGTGGATCACCTCCCTGATCTCGGCTTCATTGGCCGTTTCCAGCCACTCTGCGGCGGTTTGCCCCCGGCTCGTGTCCATGCGCATGTCCAGCGGTCCATCGCGGCGAAAACTGAAACCCCGCGCGGCATCGTCCAGTTGCGGTGAAGACACGCCCAAATCTAGCAGCACCCCATCCACACCCTCCAGGCCGAGGCGTTCCAGCACCTCCGCCAGTTCGGCGAAGCTCGCGTGCACGGCACTGAAACGAGCGTCGCTTATCCTTGCTGCAGCCGCGACCGCCTGCGGATCCTTGTCGAGCGCAACCAGGCGCCCGCCAGTCCCCAGACGATCGAGGATCAGGCGGCTGTGTCCGCCGCGGCCAAAGGTTGCATCGACATACTTCCCGTCGGCGCGAATCGCCAAAGCATCGATTGCCTCCTCCAGCAGTACCGTCTGGTGCGAGTCCTCATCCCCGGGTGCGGTCACAGAGCAAAATCTTCCATCCCCGGCGGCAATTCGGATTGCTGCGCCAGCTTCTGCAATTGCTTGTCCCAGATTTCGTGATTCCAGACCTCGAAATGACTGCCCTGTCCGACCAGCATCACGGACTTGTCCAGCTTGGCGAAGTTGCGCAACTCGGGGGAAATCAGCACGCGCCAGGCCGCGTCTGTGTCGACCTCTTCGGCGAAACCGACGAGCAGCCGCTTCCACAAGGAAAAGCGCGGGTCGAGCGAAGGAAAGCCCATGACACGGTTGCGTATCGGCGCCCAGGCTGCAGCCGGATAGAGCAACAGGCAACCGTCCGGGTGGGCGGTCAGCACTAGGCTGGAGGGCTCTGGCGCAGAAGACTCCGTGCCCGTCTGCAGCGCGCCGCGATGGCGCGAAGGAACGGTAAGGCGTCCCTTCGCATCGAGGCTTAAGGCTGCAGCACCCTGAAACATCCCATCCCCTTTTACGGTGTAGGTTCGCCCAGTGGAAAATCCCATAATTTCCCACTAAACGCTACTATTTCCCACTTTAGAGGAGTTAATTCTGCAGGTCAAGCACTAAATTTGAGGTTTCTCCAATCGGGACAACGACTTAAGTGCGATTCTAACGGCGATTTTGACAATGTTAATTACATTTAAAAACAACAAGATAAATTGTATATAAGAAGTAAAATATCAACATACTGGTGCCTTCGCCCCACCCAGCCGGGCATGCGCCCGGCTCCCACGCCGTGAAGAATTTGCGTCGCCCGCCGCAAGATGCTCGGGTTAGTGAAAGTCGCCTTTTTGACGTTTCATCCGACGACAAAGCGTGGACGGATTCGTCGCCGCACGAAGTACAGGCCGAGGCTGAGGAAATAGCCGCTGGCAACGGCGTGAATGCCGGTTGGTTTCTTGCGTTGCACAAGCACTCGCCATCGCAGGCAGATCGGGGGCGCTTGCGCGCGAAGTAAGGACAACTCAGCCTACGCGGGACGTCTCGTTGGCGATGCCTCAGGGGCTGCCATATGATGAATATTGATTAAGGTCCGCTCCACTTACGCGTTGACCTCCAATGTTTCCGGCGGAGCGCGGCGAAGAGGCGAAATGTCGCCTTGCTTCGATAGCTTCTGCGCAAAATCGACGTTCTTGCCAAGCCCTTCGATATATAGGTTCTGTCCGCCGAAATGACTTTCGGCATAGGCGTAGCACCCGGCCAACTCGGATGTGAGACGCTTCCTGGCGCCCTGATAAAACCCTGGAGTCTTCATGACCAGATCGGCGCCCGAAGAAAATACGACTTGATCTTCCCCATCCTGCGTCCGCTTGTGCGCTATTCCGGCCGCGACGAATTCCGGGTATAGGCGGTCCCGGCATTTTTCGAGGTAACAGCGGTCCGCCATCTGGGCAATGATGTCGGCCGATCCCAGGAGATTTCCCAGCAATCGATAAACGAGGCCCGCCAGCTTGATTTCAGAGACAGACCGCTCGTAACCGGTAAAGTGGATCAGTTCTGCGGCAGTCTCCGCCAGGTCGTTCATACCGATTTTGGGCAGGTATTCTTTGAGGAACGCCGAGCCTCGCGAGACGTGTGTGAGGGTGAATTCCGCGCCATTTCGTTTGCCCCCCTCGTCCACTCCGAGTATGTAGCCACAATCGTGGAAAAGGGCGGTGATCACCCCGAGCTGGAAAAGCCTCTCGCCGATGGGCTCGACGCCCATGCGAGTCCGCTCGTATCCATTGATCAGTCTGGCCATCGCCAGCGTGACTTCCATCGTGTGCTGAATGTCGTGATACGGGGTGTCGCATGGCCGGTAACCCGGAAACTCTCCCTTGAACATTCGAGCGCAGTCCAGAAATGCCGAATGCATTGCGCCACCTGACGCATCCGGATAAAGATCGAAATAGATCCTGTCTACTTCTTTCTTGACCGATGCCGGATCCGTCGTTCTGACTTGCTGCGTGACGTCAAGTTCGTTGCGGAAATCCGGCACTTCATTCTCGGTGTCGTTGCTCAAGAACTTCATCCTCCGTACGCGGCTCAGGGTCCGACATGCAATGGGAGGCTTGCGGGAGAGAGAAACTGTGCCCGGAATTTCATGCGTCTTCCCCTTCTGCGCCCCCCGCTACAGGCACGCACGCAAGAACCGAGCCGAGACATTTATTGCGTGAAAAAACATAATGTTAAGATGCCTATATCGTCCTCCTGCTGGCCTCTTCATGCTTGAAGTGTAAGTTTTTACGACACGACCACGGCAGCGGATCGACCCGCCTCTGTTTCCGGACCAAACCCGGGCGAATACTCACTCCACGGACGCGAGTCGCCGCCGCATCCGAGTGCTCCCGATCCGGGTAACCCGGCAAACGCGGCTAGCTGCCTGAAATCGGTTCGTGCGCATCAAGTGCGCCGCAAGGCCTTGTTGCCTCGACCTGCCGACATTTCCCCACCCAAGAATGCCATATGTCGGCCCTCCGTCATCTCAGTTGGATTTCTGAGCACTAATTCACAGAACGGCTCAATCGACGCCTACAAGAAGTTGCTGGGACATAGATGTAACACTATGTTTTTATATATTTTTACATCTCACGAGCGCAAGAAGGAAAGGGGTGGCACGCGCTTTGCTATAAGTCACGCAGACAGTTTTTTTGGGGAGAGCTGATCATGATCCGTCTTTTTTCGCACTACGTATCCTCGAGGACCGCCCTTCTATTGGGAACGGAGCTCCTGGTCTTGATGTTCGCGGCCTACGCCGGAATCACATTCCACGCGTCTGTCGTTCATGAGTCGGTTCTGCCCGTGTTTCTGTCTGCCGAAGTAACCGGATTTGCGTTTGCGATGCTATTCATCATGTCCGGCCTGGGCGTGTATCAATTGGATCTTTGGGATGATCCTAAAATCGCCCAGATGCGCCTGCTCGTAGCCCTCTTGCTCGGCTTCTTGGTGGCGACCATTGCGCCCTTCCTGGCAACCCAGGTGCATGATTTTGAGCACTACAACCTCGGCGTGACCATGGTTGTTGCGGCGCTCGGAAGCAGCCTCATTCGCTTCGGTTTCTACCGCGCCGGACATAACAGCAAATTCAAACAGCGCGTATTGGTGCTCGGCATGGGATCGCGCATAACGCGATTTGCCGAGGCTGCCCGCAGAAACCACAGGTACGAGGTGGTAGGTTATGTAGGGACGCAGGCCTCAGACCAAGCTCCCCCTTTCATGCGCGTTATCCACAGAGAGCCAGGTGAATCGTTGTGTTCAGTCGTAGAGAAACACAAGATCGACGAAATCGTCGTCGCGGTGCGGGATCGACGCACCGGAAGCCTGCCTCTGCAGGAATTGCTGAATTGCAGGTTGAAGGGCGTAAAGATCACGGAACTGCCTAACTTCTTCGAGCGCGAATACCAGCAAGTCATGCTGGATTCGATCAACCCGAGCTGGATGGTTTTTGGCCAGGGATTCAACCAGGGCCAGGCCAGAAAGGCGGTAAAGCGCGCTTTCGATCTGGTGGCGAGTTTGATTCTGTTGATACTTACCTTTCCTGTCATGCTCATAACCGCGCTTTTCATCATCTGGGAAGACGGAATGCCGGTGTTCTACAAGCAGGAGCGCGTAGGCGAGAACGGGCGCGTGTTCACCATCTTCAAGTTCCGCAGCATGAGAAACGATGCTGAAAAGGACGGAACCCCGCGCTGGGCGGCTGCCCATGACGACCGGATCACTCCCATCGGGCGCATTATCCGCAAGCTCAGAATCGACGAGTTGCCGCAAATCATCAACGTCCTCAGAGGGGATATGAGCTTCGTGGGCCCGCGGCCGGAGCGGCCTTTCTTCGTGGACAAACTCGCCGAACAGATTCCCTATTACTTGGCGCGTCACAGCGTCAAGCCGGGGATCACCGGATGGGCGCAGGTGCGCTATGCCTACGGCGCGTCAATCGACGACACCGTCGAAAAACTTCAGTACGATCTCTATTACGTGAAGAATCACGGCCTGTTCCTCGATCTGATGACCATCATTGCGACTATCGAAGTGGTCCTTTGGGGCAAAGGAGCGCGATAGATTCGAGCGCCGGGCCCGAGGCTTGACGCCGCGACCGGCCAAGACGGGGCGGCGCCTGTTTGCCCGCCGTGCGGCTCGCGGCTGCTGATGGCGCACTTCAAAAACATCCGGCGAATACCGGTGTCCTTCAAAAACGACCTGATTCAATCCACAACGAATCAGGTCAGATCGGATTCGAACGCGCGGTCGATGCGGCCCCAGCGGAATTCCGATGTGAGCCGCGCAAGCCTGGATTCCATCCGTTTCAGGTTCAGGTAGTGACGAAATCGCGTCTTCAGACCTGCCTCACGAACCCTGGGTTGTTCGGGATCGATTTCCCACGGATGCAAATAGAAGATGGCGGGGCGTCCCTCGCGTTCGTTGACGCGTCGAATTGCCCAACTTGAAAGCGCGTACGGGGCGAGCCTGAAATACCCGCCCCCGCCAGCGGGCAGGTTACGCCCCAAGACGCGCACGGTCGTGATCGGGATCTCCACCAGCGCTTCGCGCGAGCGATAGGGAAAGCGCGGGGCATCCGGAATGCCGTAGTGGTCGTGCTTGACCGGATAGACGCTGGAGCTGTATCGGTAACCCGCTCTGGCGATACTGTCGAACGCCCACGGATTGACTTTTCCGACGGAGAAGCTCGGCGCGCGATATCCGAGCACCGCCACGGCGGCAATGTCCTCAAGGATCTTCTTCGCGCGAACGATATCGGCAAGAAAATCGTCGGGAGACTGCTCCGTTGCGCGTAGGTGGGCATACCCGTGACTGGCGACTTCATGCCCGGACGCCGCAATGCGCCGCACCATCGCCGGGTAGCGTTCCGCAATCCATCCAAGAACGAAAAATGTTGCCTGCGCATTGTTTTGCTGGAACAGCGCGAGCAATCGGTCCACGTTGCGCTCGACTCGGCACGGAATGGCGTCCCAATCCGAGCGCGCGATGTACGGCGCCATGGCGGACACCTGGAAATAGTCTTCCACGTCGACGCTGAGCGCGTTGATCATTCGATTCTCGGACGATCGCGCTTGGAGATTCAATTCACGCTTCTCCTGCCGATCTTCCGGGGAACGCCTTGCCCTCGGTCGGCGAAGGCAGCCCTACAGGGATGCCCTTGGCTGCGCTCGGCCACGCGCCACAAAGAGCCATATCCCGTTCGAAACCAGGGCGAAATCGGCGCTTCGACGCGCTGGCTCATTTCTTCAGCTGCTTCAGCAAATCCATCGCCTCGGCTTCCTGAGGAAACTTGATCCCGGTCGACTCGATTCGCTCCAACTCGGCGCGGGCTTTGGCTTTGTCGCCCATTTTCAGATAGGTCTGAGCAAGGTGAAATCGAATCACCTGAGCCTTGGGTGCGGCTGCAACCGCTTTTTGCAGCAACTCGACCCCGCGGCTTGTGTTCCCCTGCTCCGACAGCATCCATCCAAGGGTATCGGCGATGTCGGGACTCTCCGGCTTCAACTTGTAGGCCCGTTCGGCCGTTTCCAACGCGCGCTTATCCTTCGTCTGCTGATAGGCCCACGCGAGGTTGTTGAGGATCACCACGTTATCGGGCTGTTTGCGCAGGAGATACTCGTAGTGTTCGATCGCGCGCTTGTGGTTTCCTTCATTGAGAGCGCTCTCTGCCGCGTAGAGCCGCACGGGAACGTCATCCGGTGAATCTTTCAGCCATTGCGACAGTTTGACATCAGCTTCGGCACGCTTCCCGCCCATCGCGCTCGCCGCATGCAATTTGATCAGCATGGGGCCGCTTTTTCCGATTCCGAAGGCGGTCTCATATGATTTGATCGCCTGGGCGTAATTTTTTTCTGTCATGCGCACATCCCCCTCCAGCAAATGGCCGGCGGGAGACTTCGGCGCCTGCTTTTGCATCTGCTGCGCGATCTTCACCGCCTCCGCGTGGCGCCCGGCGCGAATCTCCAGTTCCGCCATGGCGCGCTGCGCATCCTGGAAATCCGGCTTCAAAGCGAGCGCTTTCTTCAGCGTGCCGGCGGCCGCGGTCATGTCGTTTGCCAGCGCCTGTGCGCTTGCCAGATAGTAGAGCGCGAGCGGTGAAGCGGGCTGCAACTTGACCAGCTTTCCATAGGTCGCAAGCGCCTGATCTTTCTCCCCGGCGGCCACCTGTATCTTGCCCAGCGTGTCCAGGCTCTCCGCGCTTTCCGGATTGGCTGACTGCGCCTTCTGCGCCACATCCAGCGCCTTCTTCAGTTCTCCCGCTTTGGCGTACGCTTGCGCGAGCATCAGCTGCGGTTGCAGCGCGCCGGAACTGGCATTCACAGCGCGCTCGAGCCAGGCTATGCCTTCCTTCGGCGTGGCGCCGATCTGCGGAGCGAGATTGGCAAGAGCCAGCATGGCCTGCACGCTATTCTTGTCTTTTTCGAGCATCGTCTCCAGGCGCTGGCGCGCGAGTTTCGGATTTTTTTCCTGCAGGTCGATTTGCGCGAGATTGACCGCCGCGGGCACGTACGTCGGCTGCAACTCGAGCGCGCGCTCGAGCAGCTTGCGCGCCGCGGGGATATCCTTCTTGGCGAGGTACACCGAAGCCTTCAGATTGTAGGTCAAGGGATTGTCCGGCTGCTTCTTCTCCAGGGATGCAAGTGCCTTCAGCGCCTGGTCGAAGTTCGAGCGCTGCAGGTGCGACATGATCAGCACCAGGTCCGCCTGGTACTTTCCCGGATCCAGTTGTATCGCGGACTCGAGATCGGCAAACGCGCGATCGGTTTCGCCGGAGGCCAAACGCGTCAAGGCAAGGCCAGTGCGTGCGCCGGCGCTCTTGGGATCGAGTTTTGCGGCTTTGTCGAAGTATTGCGCCGCCTTGGTGAATTCATTGCTCTGCAGGTACAGGTCGCCGGCGAGTGCCAGTACCGCCGCGTCCTCCGGGGCCTGCTGCAGCGCCGGCTGCAGCACTTCAAGGGCGCGCGGCAGACGACCGCTCTTCGCCAACGATGCAATCAGCAATTTGCGCGCATAAAGATTGCCGGGCGCTTGTGCCAGAGCCTGTCCCAAGTAGGTCTGGGCCTGATTGTGAGAGCCCAGTTCGGACTCCACCGCACCTGCGAGCAACACGCTCGGCATGTGAGTGGGCGCCACCTTCAGAACCTGCAATATCTGCTCCCGCGCCGCGGCAAAGTTGCGTTTGCGCAGCTCGATCAGCGCCTGCATGTAGTGCGTCATCGGGTTGTTGGGCGCGATTTTGCGCACCTCGTCTATGTGCTTTCCGGCTTGCTCATAGCTGCCGGCTTCGATCTGTATCGAAGCGATGCTAAGCCGCGCCTGCACGTTCCTGGGATTCAATCCGATGACTTTCTCGTAAGCCGCCGTCGCGCCCGCCTGATCGACCTTCATTCTCGCCAGATCACCCTTGAGCAACCAGGCCTCGGTGCTGTTCGGCGTGCCGGCAAGCACGCGCTCGATCAAGCGCAAGGATTCGTCGAATTTGCTCTCTCCGGCCTCCAGCCGCGCCTGCGCCAGCAACGCTTCTGCGAATTCAGGCTGTTTGGCGAGGGCCTGCTCCAGCAGCTTTCGCCCTTCCTCGCGGCGGTTGAGTCCGATCGTGGCCAGTGCGCGCAGCGTCAGAACCTGCGCCTGCACCTGATTGTTCGGTTCGCCGCCCTCCAGGCGGATCTTGTCCAGAACCTCTTGAAACGCGCCCTTCAGCAGCAGCAGTTTGCCCAGGGCAGGAACGGCTTTCGTCTGGTCAAAGCCGAGTTCCAGCGCCCGGCGCAGGTCGACTTCTGCCAACGCCAGATTTCCCGAGTCCATGTAGGTCTCGCCCAACAGGAACCGCGCTTCGGGGTGGTCGGGCGATTTTTGCAGCAGGTTCTTCAAATGAATGATTGCCGCGGCGTAGCCGCCCTTCTCTCGCTCCTGCCTGGCCTGCGCGATGAGCTGATCCGGACTTTGCGCCTTTTCTCCGCATCCTCCCAGGAAGAGCGCGACCGTGAGCAACGCCAGAAGGCACACCTGGCGCCCTGCGACAAATCTTGATCCATTCATGCGATTCACCTTCCTTTCGACGAAAGTTTGCCGATGCTCGGAGTCGAAGCTATTCCTGCTCCGCGGGTAATGCCATTCAACGCTGGGTCGATATTATAATTGCCCGTTCCAGCGAATCGCCCATGTCGCGCATAAATTCATCGAGCACCCTGGTTGCGGCGTCAGGGGATGCGTTCGCTTTGGTATAGATCGCGACCCAGGCCGAGCTATCGCCGCGTCCCTGAATGCGTGCGAGCAACTGCCGGAACTTTGCCTGAATGTCGCTCCCGATAGAGGCGCCGTCTATCCAGTACCATTGCCACGCGAGGATACGATCCCCGCGGCCCAGCACGACCCCGGTCTTGAGCTCGAGGGGCTTGCCGGATATTTCCGTATGCGCGCGTCCGCGATCGGCCAAACTCCAATTCGGATTGTCCGAATCCACGAACTGATTGACCGAACTCACCAGTTTCGAGTTCCAGGTCTGATTCTCGAAGATTCCGGTAAAGACTTCCACCCGGCTTCCGTTCTTCTCGAAGCTCTGCATGCGCACCCGCCTCGGGTTCTTCAACTCGGGGGTCCACTCCACCGAACGCTTGTCGACAGGTGACCATCCACGCTGCGACACCGCACCAGCGATGTCGATCGCGCGATCCTGCTGGCTGCGCAACAAGACCGTTTCGACGAGCGGCCAGGCAGCCAAAGCAGCGAGCATCAGGGCTGCCGCGACGGTCGCCCGCCCCCCGGAGGACCTTTCCGGCCCGGCACAATCGATTGCGCAAGGCTCTAGACTGACCGGCACTTCATCGTCCTGAACTTCGCGAAATCGCCATCCCAGCCAGCCATAGCCGAGAAGAAATACGGCAAACAGTATCCAGCCAAAAGTGCTGTGATCGTCCCGAAGCAGGCGATTGTCACTGACATGGGCGATCATCATGGTCAGGTAGGCGCGCATCCAATTTCCGACGACTCCGATGACGATGGCGCCGCCAATGAAAAGGATGCGCTTCAGTGTCGATCGATACATGCTCCAGGCATACAAGACGCCGAGCATCAGGCAGGTAATCAGGTACTTGATACCGCTGCACGCGTCGGCAATGGACCAGCCGCCGGACGGGATCACGAAATAGGCGCCCTCCCGATAAATCGGAACCCCTGAGGCCTGTATGCCCGCGAAGGTCGCCTTTGCCGTCCAGTTCACCAGGCTTGGTATCAGCGGGCCTTCTGCCGGAATGGCGAAAAGCAGGAAGGCGAGGGGAAAGCTCAGCGCAGCCAGCCAGCGTGGACCAAGGACTGTCAGCACTGCGAACGGGACCATTGCGATCACAGCCAGGTCTGTCAGGAGGCGCACGAAAACCAGTTCCCCGATCAGCCAGATGGAACCCGCAGCGATCAACCCGGCCACGCCCCACCACACGCTTCGAACCGGCAACATGGCCAGTTCAAAGCGCTGGCCCCAGAGGAGCGCGAAGAATATCGGCAAGACAATAGTACGGTGGGTATAGTTCTCGGCGCTCGTTCCCGCCAAGTCGACCAGCACATAAAATGTGGGCCAATACAAGGCGACGATCACCGCGAAAATCGCAGCGACAAACAGAGGCCCAAATATCAGTGGCCGTCGCACCATTCGTTCCCTTTCGCAGGCGGCGTTCGCAATCCCATTTGCACCGGCACACAAGTTCCCGCCGACGCGGCCGTGAGGTGCTCGATTCCGGTTAAGGGATCCTGGACTCGCGTCCGCAGGCCGCGACGGCAAAGGGACGCACAGATGAAGACCAAGTACAAGAACCAGCGCGCTTTACAGAAAGCCGTATGGCCGGCCCAACGGTGCGCAGGCCGACAGTGTACAGCAATTCGATTTTGCCTTACCCCCGCTGCGCCGTCCCGGACGAAGTTCTTGGCTACGCATCCGCGCCCTGGGCGCAACCGGTGAGCATCGCCGTGCGGCCGCAGTGCACCAAAAGGAAAGCCCTCGCCAACAACGGGCGAGGGCTTTCCAAATCAGTCAATACTTGTAGTAGGCGTCTTGAATCTATTGCTGCATTTCGCCCTGGAAGGGCTCAGGCGGCGAAACGGCGCCGGAGGAACCCCAGCCCAAGCAGCCCGAGTCCGAGAAGCGACAGAATGCCCGGCTCAGGCACGGTAACAGTGGAATTGAAGCTGCTGGCGCCGGCGCCCTCGTGGGTGATCGTGACGACCTGTTTGAGGTCAAACCCATCGATGGTAGTGGTGACGCCCGTGCTTTCGCTTCCGCCAAACGCGGGGCCGAACGTCGGCCCCAACGGCCCTACGCTATTCACCCAAGCGCCGGACAGGTAAGCATCCACACCGACGTTACCCGCCGTGCCACCACCAATCGAAGTCATGAGGGAATAGTTACCGATTGGGCTGGTGAAGTCGTTGCCTGTCGTCCACATGCTGATTTGGAGCGTTCCCGCCCCGGAGGAATTATCGATAGAGTTCAAGTCGATTCCCGCATTCCCGTCGGGGGCAAAGCTGAGGGCCGTTGACACGTTAAGAGTCCAGACTCCCAAACTGCCGATCCACGTGACAGCATTAGAAGCAGAATTGAAGTCACCGACACCGCCGTCCGCGATTACCACGGCGGGGTTGGTGCCGTCATACAGGCTAAGCATCACCCCGGCTTGAGCCGGCGCGGCAGCCAAGGCGGTAGCGCTGCACACTAGAGAGATGCTCGCCAGTTTTTTGATGTTCATGTCTTGCTCCTCAAATTGTATTGACTGATTTCTTGGAAATTGACTTTCCGTAGCCCACATAAAGCAAAGATTGGGCCATATATAATATTATCCTTTAAAACAATGTATTAGATGCTTTCTCTACCAGCGGCGCAATCCGAGATGGCGCGAGTGTAAGAAGTTTCGCGCCTGCACTTGCCCGATTTCCTGCAGTCCGACCGGCATGCGCACGGCAGATATTAAAAAAATGTCTGTTAATCAAATAGTTATACTAATATTCCAGCGCCAGGACCAGTGTAAAACTCTCCGACAATCCCGCTTCCCCAAAGGGCACGGCCGTCGGCCGCGACGCTCAACGCAGCCCAAAGCGATCCAGCAATTCGTAGAGCGTAGGCCGGCTGATACCGAGCAGCTCCGCCGCTTTGGTCAGATTGCCGTTGGCGCGCCCGAGCACGCGAGTCACCGCCCGTTTTTCGGCTTCCTCGCGCACCTGGCGCAAATTCAGCAGGTCTTCTTTTGCGTCGCCCCCAAGGCCGACCTCTGCGGCGCTGATGACGGCGCCATCGGCCATGATCACCACGCGCTTGATGCAGTTTTCCAGCTCGCGCACATTGCCCGTCCAGGGATGCGCCTCGATTGCATCGATCGCATCCGGAAGCAGGGTCATCGGGCCGCGCCGCTGCTCTTCCGCAAAACGGCGCACAAACGCGTGCGCGAGCAGGCTCGCATCGCCCGGCCGCTGTCGAAGCGGCGGAATTTCGAGCACGATCTCGGCCAGGCGGAAGTAAAGGTCCTCGCGGAACTTGCCTTGCGCGATCATGTCCTTCAGTTTCTGGTGGGTGGCGCAGACAATGCGCACATCGACCGGGATCTCGTCGCGCCCGCCGACGCGCTCGATCACCCGTTCCTGCAGAAAGCGCAATAGCTTCGCCTGGAGCGCGTGCGGCAGATCGCCGATTTCATCCAGAAACAAGGTTCCCTTGTGCGCCGTCTCAACCTTTCCGATGGTCTGCTTTGCCGCGCCGGTAAAGGCGCCCTTCTCGTAACCGAACAGCTCGCTCTCCAGCAGCGCTTCGGGAATCGCCGCGCAGTTGATCGCGACAAAGCGCTCCTTTTTCCTGGCTGAAAGCTCATGCAAGCCGCGGGCGAACAGTTCTTTTCCGGTACCGGACTCGCCCAGCAGCAGTATCGTCGCGGTTGTCGGGGCGACCTTCTCGATGGTTCGGCAAATGCGGAGCATCTCGGCGTCGCGACTGAGGATCCCGGCGAGCGCGGTCGGCTGCGTACCCGACTGCAGGCGACGGTTCTCCTCCTGCAACTCATACAGGCGGTAGGCGCGCTCTATGGTGAGGCCGAGCAATTCCGGTTCAAACGGCTTGGCGCAGAAGTCGTAGGCACCCAAGCCGATCGCCTTGAGAGCGTTCGCATGGTCATCTTGTCCGGTCAGGACGATCACTTTCGCATAGGGCGCAAGCGCGAGGAGTTGCTGCAACAGGGCGAATCCTTCGGTCGGATCGTCCGGGTGCGGCGGCAGTCCCAGGTCCATCGTTACCACCGCGGGCTCGTAACGGCGCATTTGCGCGATGGCGCTTTCCAGATCGTCTGCCACGATGGTTTCGTTGCGATCGAACGCCCAGCGCATCTGCTTTTGCAGCGCAAGATCGTCCTCCACGATGAGCAGCGGCTTGCGCTTCGCGGCGCTCATGCTGCGGCCCCGGTGCGTGCAACGCTGTCCGCGAGCGGCAGAAACACCTGGAATCGGGTGCCGTCGTTGAGCGAACTCTCTACCGCGATGCGCCCGCCGATGCCGTTGACGTACTGAATGCTTTCATACATGCCGATGCCCATCCCCTGAGGCTTGGTAGTCTGGTACGGCCGGAACAGCCGCTCGCGCACGAATTCCTCGGTCATGCCGGCCCCATTGTCGGCGATCTCCACCAGGGCGTAGCTGCCATCGGGAACCGCGCGCAAGCGAATGCGCCCGCCACCTTCCTGCGTCGCCTCGATCGCGTTCTGAACGATGTGGCCGAGTACGCGCTCGATGCGATCGTCGTGGGCAAATGCGCGCAGGCTCGACCCGGGCTCGAACTCGATCGACGCCCGGTGCACTTCCTTAGTCTTGATCACCCGCCCGATCAATTCGCGCAACTCGACCGGGCGCGGCTTTTCCATCGGCGTCGTCCCCGTTCTGAGTTGCAGCATGAGCTGATTCATGCGCCCGACGACATTTTCTATGGTTTCGAGCATATCACGCTGAAACTCGGGATTGTCGCGATGCCGTTCGGCATTCTTCAGCAGCAGGGCGAGTTGCGCGACGAGGTTCTTGAGGTCGTGAACGACGAAAGCCGACATGCGGTTGAAGGCGTCGAACTTCTCGGTTTCCACCAACGCTTCGTTCGCGCGCATATGTGCCAGATAGCTGGCCGCCTGCCGGCTGGCGGTTTTCAGCAGGTCGAGCACCTCCCAATTCACGTCCATCGGAGCCCGCGGTCGCGCCAGGACGACGAACCCGATGAGATCGACCCCGCTTGCGAGCGGAACGACCAACCAAGCCTCTTTCATGTTGGCGAGCCACTCGGGCAGCACCAGTTGCGGATAGCGATCGGGAAACGCGGCGACCTCGTCCAGATTGATCACCCAGCCGGTGCTGTTCAAGAACGCGACGAGCGAGCCCGACGCCGGCTCGCTTTCTCCGATTTTCTGGAGACTTAGCCGCGCCATCTGGCGCAGCGCGCCGTCGCGTTCGATCCAGATTGCGCCGCCTACGCTTTCAACCAGATCGGCCAGAGCGCGCACGACCTGTGCGTAGAGGTTTATCCCCTGAACCGGCGCTCCGAGCGCCCGGGTAAAGCGCAGCCATTCGCCGCGGTATTCGTAGCGAAACGAAAAGAAATGCTTGCTGACGAAAACCTTCAGCCAGGCGCGCAGGCTTCCGGAGAGCACCAATGCGCCCAGGCAAAGCAAAGCCGAAAACACAAACGCAACCTGCAGCGTTTCACCCCAGCCCCCGCCGAAAAAGCGCACCCAGTAGCCGGCGCCGGCGACGATCATCAAGTAGGCACCGGCCACGAACAAGGCGGTCGAATGCAAGACCACGCCGCGCGAAACGTGCCAATCGATCGTCCAAGCCGTGTTTCGCTTCGTCGCCAGCGCCACGAACAGGATTACCAGCGCGTGGGCGATGCCCCGGGCGGCCCACATCGCCGGATCAACGCGCTGAAACAGCACCGCACCCGAATACGTCAGCAGGTCGAACGCGAACATGCCCGAGAGCCCGACCACCAAGGGCTTGATCGCCCAGCGTCCGTTCTCCGGCGTGCGCCGGTAGAGTTGCTCGTTCAGCACGAGCCCGAAGACCGAAGTGCAAAGCAAGGCGGCGAACGCCCCGACCGGCCACGCTCCAGCCGCCGCGCCCAGCCACGGCGGGGATTGCGGCAGGACCGCGCCCGCCAGCAGCAGCGTGCCAAGTATGGTCGACGGCCAAGCCGGCGGGACGACGCCGTTCGCGACCGCGTTCCCGCCGCGCCCGGCCTTCAGAAGAAACAGCAGGAAGACAAGCCAGGCACCGAGCCGAATGGCATCGAGCAGGCGCGCCAGCCACCAAAGGCCGGCATCGGGGAAGATGAGCATCGCCAGCACGCAGCCCGCCCAGAGGGCGCTTGCCACCACGGCGCCGACCAGAATCGATGCGCGCGCGCCGCCGCGCCAGCCAAGAGAGAACTGCACGGCGAACCCGGCGAAAATCAATGCTGCAAGGCAATAGCTCAGTATCGCCGGGGTGTACGGGAAGGCACTGGTCACGATGCGGAATCTCGGCTCAAGGCGATACAATACTACCGTGGCCATGCGTTCTGCGCCATAGTTGATCCGTGGCCGGTGACAATAGAATCACGGCTTGTGCCCGAAGCGGAAGCGATAATATCGAAGCCGCCGCGGTCAGTTGCCGGCGCCATTCCCGTCAGGGCGCGCGATTGCATGAGTAACCGGCGGATTCGATGCTGCCCTGATTTCAGGAGGCGTTGTAAAATGAATTCTCAGCGGCTTGATCCGGCGGCACATGAGGGAAAGCATCCCCTCGTTTCGAAACGGCTTTTATGGGGGCAGCATATGGTTAGCAATGTTATTTCCCGCTTAATCGGGCTGGCGGTGGCGGCCCTGCTCGCGGCATCGCTTACCGCTTGCACGAGCCTTGCCCCCGCGCCTGTGTCAGCGGCTTCGGAGAGTTACAGTTATATCATCGGTCCAGGCGACATGATCAATATCGTCGTCTGGCGCAATCCGGAACTGTCGATGATCGTCCCGGTTCGTCCGGACGGGAAGATTTCCGCCCCTCTGGTCGAAGATCTTCCGGCGATGGGCAAGGACGCAGCCGCTCTGTCCCGGGATATCGAGAAGGCGCTAGCCAAGTTCATTCTGGAACCCAAGGTCAACGTCGTCGTGACCGGATTCGTCGGCCCCTACAGCGAACAGATCCGGGTGGTCGGCGAGGCGGCACGGCCGCAGGTCCTTTCTTATAAGCAGAACATGACCCTGCTCGACGTCATGATCGCGGTCGGAGGAATAACGGATTTCGCCGACGGCAACAACGCCACCTTGCTGCGTACTGCGGACGGCAACAAGCAGTACAGCGTCCGCGTCAAGGACTTGATCAAACGCGGCGATATTTCCGCCAACGTCGAGATGAAGCCGGGCGACGTTTTGATCATTCCGCAGAGTTGGTTCTGATTAAGCTGTGAGTCCCTACGCGGCCGTGCTCGCGCGACTCTTGCCTGGCATAGCCGCGGCATTCCTGGAAACAAGACCCTGATGAGCGAATTACTTCGTCAAGCGGCCCTCCACCTGCGAGGCATGTGGAAATATCGATGGCTGGGGCTGTTCGTCGCCTGGGCAGTCGGGGCGGCCGGCGTCGCGACCATCAAGCTGATTCCGGACAGGTACGAAGCTGCGGCACGGATCTACGTCAACACCGAATCGATTCTCAAGCCGCTCATGGTCGGCATGACGGTTCAGCCAAACGACAACCAGCGCATTGCGATGCTCAGTCGCATCGTCATCAGCCGCCCCAATGTGGAGAAGATCGTTCATACCGTCGGCTTGGACGCCAAGGCGGAATCGAAGGAAGACGTCGACCGGCTGATCGACGATGTGCTGAAGGTACTGACCATCAAGGACACCGGAAGCGTGAATCTCTACATGCTCACCTTTCGCGACACCGTGCCCGAGCGGGCGAAGCGCGTGGTGGAATTGCTGACCTCGACGTTCATCGAATCCGGACAGGGAAGCAAGATCAGCGACGCGGACGCCGCGAAGAAGTTCATCAACGAACAGATCGTGATCTACGAAAAGAAGCTGCAGGATGCGGAAAACCGCATGAAGGAATTCAAGCTGCGCTACCTGGGCATGAGCCCGGGTGAAGGCAAGGACTATTTTGCCCGCATGTCGGATATCACCGCCCTGTTGAACCAGGCGCAACTCGAGCTGCGGCAGGCGGAGAACTCGCGCGACGCGTTCAGGCGCGGGCTGGAAAAGGAAGAGCGCGAAACGGTGCCGACTGCGGTGGCGCCGAGCAATAGCGGAGGATCGATCGCCGAAATCGACGCGCGCGTCGACGCGATCAGGCGCAACCTGGATGCCTTGCTGCTGAAATTCACCGAGAATCACCCGGACGTGATGGCTGCCAGGCGCGTGATCAAGGAGCTGGAGGAACAGCGCCGCCAGCTGCAGCTCGCGCGCAAGCCCGGCGATACGCCGGCGCCGCCGCCCGCCGCGAGCGGCCCGCGCGCCTCCGATCAACTCAAGGTGGCGCTGGCCGGAGCCGAAGCCAATGTCGCCGCATCCAGTACGCGCGTGACCGAATACACGGCGCGCTTGAATCGCCTCAAGGAGTCGGCAAAACTGCTACCGCAGCTCGATGTCGAACTCGCCCAACTCAATCGAGACTACGACGTCAACAAGAAGAACTATGAAAGTCTGGTCTCACGCCGCGAATCGGCAAGCATGTCGAGCGAAATGCAGTCGGTATCCGGCGTCGCGGATTTCCGCTTGATCGACCCGCCGCGCGTTTCTCCCAAGCCGGTGGCGCCCAACCGGCTGATGCTGGTGCCGCTTTCGCTGCTGCTGGCGCTGGGAGCGGGACTCGCGGCCGCGTTTGCCGCCAAGGAGCTGCGCCCCACCTGCTATGATGTTCAGACCTTGCGTGAAGTTTCCGGACTGCCGGTATTGGGTGCGGTATCGATGATCGTCAGCGATTCGATGAAGCGAAAGCGAAGAATCGGCTTGATCGCGTTTCTGACGGGAAGCGGAGCTTTTCTCGGCGCCTATATCGCCGTCTTCGCATATCTGGCTCTGCAGAGCGTGCGCGTTGATTGAGGATGTGCGATGAGTCTTATTGAGAAGGCCGCCAAGCGTCTGGAGGAATTGCGCCGCGCCGGTGTAGCCCCTCCCGGCGACACCGGCGACGACGCGGGAGCCGGCCGCGTGCCCGATCGGCACGATGCGCCGACACTGCCGGCTGAACCCGTGTCGGCGGCGAGCGCAGCAGGGGGCGTGAATTCGCTCGCCCCCCCCACCCCGGCGCCGAAGTCGCGCCAGGTGAGGCTGGATCTGTCGCGGCTTGCCGCCTTGGGTATGGTGAATCCGGCCGCGCCGCGTTCCCAGATGGCGGACGAGTTTCGCTTGCTCAAGCGCCCGCTTATCGCCAACGCTTCCGGGAACAGTGCGCACCCGGTCGCCAACGGCAATCTCGTCATGGTGACGAGCGCGCTGCCTGGGGAAGGCAAGACCTTTACCGCGACAAATCTGGCTGTAAGTATCGCCATGGAACTGGACCGGACGGTATTGCTGGTCGATGCCGATGTCGCACGGCCATCGCTGCCGAAGCTCCTCGGGGTGCCTGCCGAACCGGGACTGCTCGACCTGTTGCGGGACAGGTCGGTCAACCTTAGCGACGCAATACTGCGAACGAACATCGAAAAATTTTCCGTCCTGACCAGCGGCACACCCCACGCGCGGGCCACCGAATTGCTGGCGAGTTTAGAGATGGCCAATTTGCTGCACGACCTCGCGCATCGCTATTCGGATCGCATCATCATCTTTGATTCCCCGCCGCTGCTCGTCACGACGGAGGCGCGCGTACTGGCAAGTCTCATGGGACAGATCGTGTTCGTCGTGCAAGCCGAAACGACTCCGCAAAGCGCAGTTTTGCAGGCTCTGGCCACGATTGCCGCCTGTCCGGTCAAGCTGATGGTGCTCAACCAGGCTGCCGCGTCGGGCGCTGGCAGCTACGGCCACGGATATGGCTACGGTTACGCCTCCTAGCCCTACCGCCCTGGATACCGCGACCAAACCCGAGCCGACGGCGTTGCGCGCGACTGGGCGCAAGATCCATCGCCCGGCGCATAGCGATCGCGCGAGCCCGTGGCTGGTCTGCGTCGGCGTACTCGTCGCCGCCGGCCTGACCCCTTGCGCGGTGCGCGCACAGACCGTTGACGCGTCTGCCGCTGCCCAGCGTTTGGAGGCGCCGCCGGCCCGCCGCATTGCGCGCTGGCAGGTCGTGCCGCGCGTGACCTTGTCGGAAACCTATACCGACAATGCGACGCTCGCCGCGCCCGGTTCGGCGCAAAGCGACTGGGTAAGAGTTCTGACGCCCGGAATTCAGATATCGGGGGCGGGGCCGCGGGTATCGGGACGTTTCGACTATAGCCTGCAAGACCTCGCCTACGCGAATCAAACCCAGCTCAACAGCCGGCGGAACTTGCTGAGTTCGTTCGCGACCGTCGAGGCGGTGGAGAACTGGCTCTTCGTCGACGCGCGCGCCAGCATCACGCAGCAAAACACATCCGCCTTCAGCGCGGCGGCGCAGGACCCCGCCGGCGCGATTTCCAACCGAACCGAAACGACCCAATATCAGGTCTCGCCCTACCTGCGCGGGCGGGTTTCGGACATCGCTGCCTATCAAGTCCGCTTTAGCCGAACCGAGACGCAAACCAGCAACGGCGCGGTGCCGGCGACGCAGACGGCGCAGTGGGTCGCACGCATCAGAAACACGCCTTCTTCCTCGAAGCTGGGTTGGTCGTTAGACAGCGACGCGATGACCATACGCAACGACACTATGGGCAACAAGCAAAGCGGCCGCATACGCGCAAGCCTGATCTACGACATCTACCCCGAACTTCACGCCTCCGTCATGTATGGGCGGGAAAACACCAACTATGCAAGTTCGGCGACGCAGGTCATCAATACGCCCGGCGTAGGCCTGGAGTGGTCGCCCGGCGCGCGGACTCAATTTGCAGCGGTCAGGGAACGGCGGTTCTTCGGCGATGGCCAGAGCCTGCTTTTCAGCCATCGCACCCCATTGCTCGCTCTGAAATACACGGACGACAAGGACGTCACTGCCATGTCGAATCAGATCGCTGCAGGCGGTCAGGGCTCTGTCCAGGCTCTGATGTCGGATCTGCTGACTTCCAGCATTCCGGACCCGACGGCTCGCGCCCAGGCGGTGAGGTCGAGCCTGGAGCAGGCCGGCGCGTCCAGCCCCCCTGCCGGAGGTTTCATCACTTCACGCATATTCATCAGTCACAGCCGCGACGCTTCCGCGGTACTGATGGGCAGGCGCAACACCATGACCATCAGGCTGAATCAGCGCGACAACCAAAGCATCGGCCTGGGTGCCGTGGCGAGCGCCGACAGCTTTTCCTCGAGCGCCGACATTCGCCAGCAGACTGCGTCGGCTTCCTGGACGCATCGCCTGTCGCCCCTCTCGAGCATAACGAATAGCGTCTCAAGCCTGCACACCAGCGGGTCGGGCGCGACCGGTCTCGAGTCCAGGCAAAATGCGCACAACGCTTTCTTCGCGACCCGGATCGGCGCGAAGACGACCGCTTCGGTCGGGGTACGGCGCACCCGGTTTTCCAGCACGGTTTCCCCCGGTTATCGCGAAAATGCGCTCGTGGGCACGTTGTCGATGACTTTCTGATGGCACACCTACTCCCATGTACGAAGCCTACTACGAACTGAGCGGCAAGCCGTTTCAACTCAACCCTGATCCTTCCTTCTATTTTGCCAGCCGCCAGCACCGGCGGGCGATGGCCTATCTCGAATACGGCCTGCACCAGAACGAGGGCTTCATCGTGGTTACCGGCGAAATCGGGGCGGGCAAGACGACACTGGTGCGGGATCTCCTGGGCAAACTCGACGCGAACGAAGTCGTCGCCGCGAATCTGGCGAGCACGCAGCTGGACGCGGACGACATCCTGCGCATGGTTGCGGCCGCGTTCGGCCTTCCCACCAGGCAGACCGCCAAGTCGGACTTGCTCCTTGCGCTCGAGGCCTTCCTCGTCTCGACTGCGAGCAAGGGCAAGCGCTGCCTCCTCATAGTGGACGAAGCGCAAAACCTGACGCCGCGGGCCGTGGAAGAGCTGCGCATGCTGTCGAATTTTCAGCTCGAAACGCACGCCCTGCTGCAAAGCTTTCTGGTCGGCCAACCGGAATTTCGCCGTATCCTGCAGCGCCCCGAACTGCAGCAATTGCGCCAGCGCGTGATCGCGTCCTGCCATATCGGTCCGATGGACGCGGGCGAGACGCGCGGGTATATCGAGCATAGACTCAAGCATGTCGGCTGGAAGGGCGTACCCCTGATCCAGGACGACGCGCACCAGGCGATTTTCGCGGCGAGCGGAGGCGTCCCGCGGCGCATCAATTCCATTTGCGACCGTCTGCTGCTGTCCGGATTCCTCGCGGAGAAACGCGAATTCGGCCAGGGGGATGTAGAGGAAATCGCTGACGACATGCGCGACGAAGGCCTCGCGCCCGCGGTGCCGGAGCCCGTCGATGCAGCGGCTGCCGCTGCCGCGGCGTCAAATGCGCCAAGCGCAGGAGTGCAGAAAAAGGGACGGCGAATTGCGGACGATCCAAGCGCCGACAGCTTGTCGGCGCGGATGTCGCGACTGGAACGCGGCATGCTGCGACTGGAACGCGGCCTGCTGCGTCTCGAGCAACTGGGCGCCGCCAACCCGGCCACGCCCCATCGACCCATTGACAGTTAGCGCGCCGGATGCCGTTGAAAGGCAGGCGCAACAAAGAGCCGCGGTAAGCCTCACGATTGCGCAATTCGGATAAGATGCGGGCTCAAAGGTATTCGCTCATTTTATTTTTTAGGAAGTCAGATCATGACCGTCATTGCAATTGTGGGTCTGGGTTACGTAGGCTTGCCGCTCGCCGTCGAGTTCGCGAAAAAATATAGAACCATAGGGTACGACCTGTCCGAGGCCAAGATTCAGGCGTATAGGCGCCACGTCGATCCGACCGGGGAAATCAGTTCGGAAGAATTGAAGGCGGCGAGGCTGCTGGAACCGACGACGGACGCGGCGGCTTTGAAGGAAGCCGATTTCGTCGTAATCGCGGTGCCGACGCCGGTCGATGAAGCGCACAACCCGGATTTCGGTCCTCTGGCCGGCGCGAGCGAGACCATAGGCCGGAATCTGAAGCCGGGAGCGATCGTGGTATTCGAGTCCACCGTCTATCCCGGAGCGACCGAAGAGATCTGCGTCCCCCTGATCGAACGCCATTCCGGCCTGGCATGGAAGAAAGACTTCTTCGTCGGCTATTCCCCCGAGCGCATCAACCCCGGCGACAAGGAACACACGCTGACGCGGATCGTCAAGGTGGTGTCCGGGGATTTGCCGCAGACGCTCGAGCGCGTCGCCGAAATATACGGCAGCGTCATTACCGCAGGCGTCCACAAGGCTTCCAGCATCCAGGTGGCCGAGGCGGCGAAGGTTATCGAAAATACGCAGCGCGACCTGAACATCGCCCTGTTGAACGAGCTCTCGCTCATTTTCCACCGCATGGGACTCGACACCCTGGAGGTATTGCAGGCCGCCGGCACCAAGTGGAATTTCCTGCCGTTCCGGCCCGGTCTGGTCGGCGGACATTGCATCGGCGTCGACCCGTATTACCTGACGCACAAAGCGGAAAAGATCGGCTATCACCCGCAGGTGATCCTGGCCGGACGCCGAATCAACGACGGAATGGGAAAGTTCGTCGCCGAGCAGACGGTGAAGAACATGATCCAGAGAGGATTCTCGATCAAGGGTTCGCACGTCATCGTGCTCGGTCTGACGTTCAAGGAAGATTGCCCCGACCTGCGCAATTCGAAAGTCATCGACGTCATCCGGGAGCTCGAATCCTTCGGTGTCACTGTTCACGTCCACGACCCGGTAGCCGAAGCGGCGGAGGCCATGCACGAATACGGGGTTCGCCTCATTCCGTGGGAACACCTGCCCAAAGCCAATGCGATCGTATGCGCGGTCGCCCATCGGGCGTTCAAAGAGCGCAACACGGCGGACTTCGTGGAAGCCCTGTCTCCGGGAGGCTTGTTTGTCGATGTGAAATGCATGGCGGACGTGGAAGCGCTGCGTGCCGCGGGTATAGGCACATGGCGCCTTTGAGCCATCGCCATGATTTCGAGCGCGAAATCCGGAGTGCGCCGCAGCGGTGGCTGGTGACAGGCAGCGCGGGCTTCATCGGATCGCACCTGGTGGAGGCTCTGTTGCGGCTCCATCAGGCGGTGGTGAGCCTGGACAATTTTGCCACGGGCCATCGGGCCAACCTGGAAGAAGTGAGGGCCTTGGTCGGAGAAGATGCCTGGGCCAGACACCGCTTCATCGAAGGCGATATAACCGATTCCGGGACCTGTAGAGACGTCTGTGCAGGAATAGACATCGTCCTGCACGAGGCGGCGCTGGGTTCCGTGCCAAGATCCATCGCGCAGCCCTTGGCGACTCACGCCGCCAATGCCACCGGATTTCTCAATATGCTGGATGCGGCGCGACAGGCAGGCGTCAAGCGCTTCGTTTATGCCGCATCGAGTTCCACCTACGGTGACCATGCCGCGCTACCCAAGCGCGAAGACATCATCGGCAAGCCGCTCTCGCCCTATGCCGTCACCAAGTATCTGAACGAGCTTTACGCCGATGTGTATGGCCGATGCTACGCCATGCAAACCATCGGCCTGCGCTATTTCAACGTGTTCGGAGCGCGCCAGGATCCGCTAGGCGCCTATGCGGCGGTGATCCCGCGTTGGGTGAGCCGGATGCTCGAAGGGCAGTCTTGCGTCATCAACGGCGATGGCGAGACTTCCCGGGATTTCTGCTACATCGCCAACGTGGTGCAGGCCAATCTGCTGGCGGCAGTTGCCGCCGATCCGGCCGCGGTGAACCAAGTCTACAACGTCGCATTCGGCGAGGCCACGACGCTCAACACCCTGCACGGCCTACTAGTCGCGAGCCTGACCGCGCGCAGGCCGGAGTTGTCGGTCGCGCCGGCCGTGTATGCCGATTTCCGCGCCGGCGACGTGCGCCACTCACTCGCCGACATCGACAAGGCCAGGGGATTGCTCGGCTATTCACCGACGCACAGCGTCCGTGCCGGGCTGCTCGAAGCGATCGACTGGTATGTAAGCAGCGTGGCTTAGGCGACTGCCCGAACCCTTGTTCGCTCCTGCGCCAATAGCTCCCGTGCCTGCCCACAGCGCCCAGGCAATCTGTGGCAAACCTATGGCGAACGCGTCAAGGTGGCGCCATAGAATGGCGACCGGCTGATTCGCCCGTGAAACGGCATGTCACTCCACTTGAGCGCAGTGCCCGGTTGCCTCTGTGGTGGGCGCCCTTGTACAACGCATCCTGCAATCGTTCTATATTCCTTTCCGGTGATTGGCTGCAGTGCTGGCTGGAAGTCTACGGCGAGGATTTCGAAGGGTTCTGGGTCCGATGGGAAAACGACGGGGTCGTCGTCGGCAGTTGCCTGTTCCTCGCGCGAACCGTCTCCCGGTCGTTCATTAGACTGCGTACGCTCTATCTGAACGCGACGGGCGAAGCGAGCGCGCGCACGCCGCTCGCCGAGTTCAACGCGGTGCTGCACCTGCCAGGCTTCGAAGACGCTGTCGGCGACGACCTGGCTCGCCTTCTGGCCGAAATGCCCTGGGACCGTCTGCTGATTTCAGGTCATGAAGACTGCGGCATTCTAGGTAGCCTGATACCCAGGCTGCCCGCCGCCCTGGTGGAACGCGAACTCAAGCCGGCCCCTTTCGTCGACCTCGCTGCGATCGCCGGAGCCGCGTTCGAGACGACACTGGGCAGCAGCACGCGCAGCCAATTGCGCCGGTGCCGGCGCCTTTACGAGCAACGGTTGGGCCCGCTCAGAATTGAGCGCGCGGCAACCTACGAGGCGGCATTGAAGTATTTTCACGAACTGACCAGGCTTAATAACTCGCGTTGGCAGTCCAAAGGTGAAACCGGGTCCTTTTCGAGCCCCGAGGTGCTGGATTTCCACCGGCGGCTGCTGGCTTGCCTGTGGCCCGGACAGGGAATCGATCTGCTTTGCGTGCGCGCCGGGGACGAGGCGCTGGGTTATCTCTACAATTTCACGGATCGCGGAAAGGTCTACTTCTTTCAGTCTGGGTTTGCATACGCGGCGGACGCAAGACTGAAGCCCGGCCTGCTGACGCACTCTCTCGCGATCGACTATTACGCGAGGCTTGGCTTGCGGGAATACGATTTTCTCGCCGGAGACGCGCGCTACAAGCGTTCGCTTGCCAAATGCCATCGGAATCTATTCTGGACGATCGCCTATCGAGATCGGTCGTGGGTGCGGTTCTTGCTGTGGATGCGGCGATTCAAACCGAAAACAACACTGCAAGGCTAGCGTCGACGGCGCCCCACGCGGCCAGACAGATCGATTGGTTGCGATTTCTTGCCAACTTTGTTGTGGCGCTTTCTCACCCGCAGTAATGAGTGCCTATCCGACCTGCCGCGGCACATCCACCGCATCCTGTGACAACATGCGAACCACGCTATCCACTTCCTTCGCTTCCGTTATCTGTGCTGCTTCACGATTCTTGTTCCAGCCATATCTGGGCATGCACTCCAGTTCTCCCGTCAGGCTTTCTAACTTCCCCGGAAAGGCAGAATCCTTGCGATCCAGCGTCTGATCAAACTGCGGTCGTCCTTTGTCAAAACACCGATCAAGGCGGCGACAACAAGAAAGACCGCACTGAAGACGACTCCGGCCAGCAGAAGGTTCAACAGCCCGGACGAAGTGACTTCGCGTGCAATCTGTGCGCTTACTAGTCCGACAAGCGAGGCGGCGATCACCAGCAGGATACTTGGCAGAGGCAGCAACTGCCGTATCGTGGAGCGCGTCAACCGCAGCGCGACAACGATGAATATGAGTACCGCAAGATACTGGCTTGCCACCGCCGCTATCACCGGCCCATAGAACCCGATACCCTTGAACAGAGCGTAGCTGAGCGCTAGCAGAACTGCGGTCGCGGACAAATTGATGTAGAGGTTCAATCGTGGCTTGCCGAATATCTGCGGTATCGGGCTGAGAATGAGCATATTTAGCGGTACCAGCCAGAGATAAATTCTAAAAACGTGCACGCTTTCAGCATAGTCTGCGGTGAACAGCACCGTGATGAACTGTTCGGAATATCCGTACAGAAATACAAAACTCGGCAGCACAATTATCGAGAGTTTGCGCACCGATTCGCGAAGCACTCGGACAACCTCGGTCAGGTTGCCGTCGCGGACCAGCGGTGGGAGCGATGCACGCAGTACGTTTGCGACCGAGGCTTGAAAAATCACATCTAGAGGTATTTCAAGGGCGCCCACGCTGTAAAGAGCGTATTCCGCTGCAGTGAATGAAGTTGCCAGAATTCCCTTGTTGAATGTGCTGCCGACAATCCCGACCACGGCGACGAGCGCGATCGGTATGCTGTAGCCGAGCTGCTCCATAGTGAACAGGTGCCTCGACCAACCGGCAAACCGCAGATCTGCTGTACTGAAGAGGTAGGCGGTGCGTACGACAAATCGAAGCGCAGCATACAGCACGATTCCGACAATCAGACCGCTGAACCCGAACCCGAACCACAAAGGCAATAGCAGCACGAGTACCCGTATAAAAGTCTCGCCGGTTTCGAACGCAAGGGATAGGCCATAGCGATTCTGCGCGATCATAAAATGGACAGAATGCTCACTCGCGATCATGAACACGATGGAGACAGCATAAAGCTTCAGCAAATCGGCTATCGACGGATTGTTGAGAATGTCGGCGATCGCCGGAGCACCGAAAAAGACCGCGGCGGCGGCCATCGCGCCGCCAATCCCAAGCATGAGCGAGGTCTGGACAACCAGGGTCGGTATGCGCTCCGGCGATACGTAGTGATAAAAATAATATATGGACGTTGGCAGACCCAGGGTCATGATGCTTAACGCAGCCCAACCTATGAAAATCATCTGCTGATACGCGCCGTAGTCGCTTTGGCTAAGCATTCGCACCAGCACCATTGGCATGACAAATCCCACCGCATACTTGATCAAGTTTGCGAGGATCAGATATCCCGCTTTGTCAGACAATGAATTCACGAAATGGCGTCTGCGGCGCATTGATGGGTAGAAAATCCAGCATTTTGACAACCCGTATCAACGGTCCCGCATTGAAGCGGAATGAGTCCAGTTGTAATCGGCCCATCGGCATAGTAATCTATACTGCGCAGGTTCAAGTTATTCATGTTTGATTTTAGCATTTCGCTGGCTGCGTATAGCGTGCAAGTAAATAGCGATGCACGCCTAACCTTTCTTAACATTCCATCTTTCAAAATGACCGGAAACACATCGATGTATCCGCTGGTGGTGGACCTCGACGGCACGCTGACGCCGACGGATACGCTGTGGGAGTCATTGGTACGGCTTGCCAAGAATCGCCCAAGCGCTCTGTTGCGTCTGCCTTTCTGGGTGCTGCGCGGGCGCGCCGCGTTCAAGGCGCACGTAGCGCGCAGCATTACCTGGAACGGGGATGGCGTTCCTTTGCACGAAGGCTTTCTCGCGTACCTGCACGAACAGACGAAGGCTAATCGGAGGATCATTCTGGCGACCGCTGCCAACATCCAAATCGCATCAACCATTGCCAAACGCGTGGGTCTGTTCGATACAGTCATCGCCAGTGACGACAAAGTCAACCTTAAAGGAGCCAAGAAGCTCGATGCGATTCGGGAACAAGTGGGGGAGCACTTCGTGTATGCGGGGGATAGCGTCGCCGACATTCCGATTTGGGCGGCGGCCGATGCATCGATTCTAGTGGCGGGATCTCCTAGCCTTAGAAAAAAGGTCCAGGCTTGCTCCACGATCGAGCGCGAGTTCGAACCCAAAGCCGCAGGTCTTCGGGTCTGGCTGCGAGCCATTCGGGTACATCAGTGGCTGAAGAACCTGCTCGTGTTTGTACCGCTGCTCACTTCATTCGCCCTGTTCAATCTTTCGCAGCTAGGCGTGGCGATTATGGCATTCGTTGCTTTCTCGCTCGCCGCATCGGCGACCTATCTCGTCAACGATCTCTGGGACCTCGACAGCGACCGCGCCCATCCGCGCAAGCGCGACAGACCGCTCGCAAGCGCGAGCATCGGCATTCCTCAAGCCCTCGGCGTAGCCGCTGGGCTCATGTTGATCGCTTTCATTGCCGCGATAACTGCGGGCCATCGGTTCGCCTTGCTGCTGCTCGTCTACGTCGCTCTTACGAGCGCGTACAGCGCACTGCTGAAGCGCTACGTCGTGGCGGATGTCCTTACACTAGCCTGCCTGTACACGCTGAGGATACTGGCCGGCGCAGTGGCCATCGGAGTCGTAGTATCGACCTGGCTACTCGCTTTCTCGGCGTTTCTTTTCTTTGGACTTGCACTGGTCAAGCGATGCGCAGAACTGGTGACGCTGGAACACTCGGGCAAGACCAATGCTGCCGGGCGCAATTATTACGTAACCGATCTAAAGGTACTTTGGCCGATGGGCGTTGGTGCAAGCTTGAGTGCTGTGGTGGTTTTTGGACTCTTTATCAATTCGCCGGAGACGGGACTCCGGTACGCCAGCCCGCAAATGATATGGTTGGCGGCGTTGGGTCTGACGTATTGGCTAACCAGACTTTGGATAAAGACTGCGCGGGGCGAAATGCATGACGATCCGATAGTGTTCGCCATTCTCGACGCCAATAGCCGGGCTACTTTATTTCTCATAGTCGTAGTTACGCTCTTCTCATACTTTGTCAAGACCGGACTATAGACGTCCATCGCGTTTGTCGCATGGATCACGGTAGCTCGCCCCCCTATGAATCGAGACCGTGCAACGCCACCTACCCTTCCCGCATTCTTGCGGAAACTCTTGATAGTTGGGCAAGAAGGCGCCTAGTCAGTAGCACGCCTTTGGCGTTAGACTACTCAGCGTCGTCAATTGCTTCGAATCCGAATCGGTCGAGTTTTTTGGCTTCTTTGCAAGTTCTGTGGAATTGCGACGCGCCGGTACTTCCAATAGGGACTTAAAGATCCAATGATGTCACTTAGCTTTTGGTATCCTGTCGTTCATTTTGTTCAACCGGGCATTTTGTGGCCGGACCTCGCTCCCTTTTATCCACTGCAGATAGCCAACATTCTCGTACTAATTACATGTCTTGCCAAGCTGGGAGACCGAAGAACTGTCGATGCATTCAAACACCCCGCATTCTACTGGATGATATTCTTTGTCCTGATTATACGCAGCCTTTCCGTGGTCTCAAGCAGTATGTCCGCCGCTCTTTCCGAAGTGATCTTTAACCTTCCAATCGCGGTATTCGTAATACTTTCAATATTACTGGCTAACTCCGAGAAGAATCTCCGCAGATATATTCTGGGGATGATGCTCGGGAGCATGTTCATAGTCGGTTATGGCATCTATGCTTTGCACACTGGGATGAGGGATGTCCAATGGGGGGGGCTGGCTGGCGCCTACGGGATGTACGCGAATCACAATGATTACACCTTTATTATTATCCAAGTCTTCCCATTTCTATATTTGTACCGCAGAGCCGGCACCGGCTTCTTGCGCAACGGCTTTCTGTATGCCGCAATGGCGGCGTGTATTTATGGAATGCTCGTTTCCAGATCTCGCGGGGGAGTACTCGCCATGGTGCTCGAGGTTGTCTTGATCATCTTGCTGACCAAGACTAGAAAGCAGCAGTTTATTCTCCTTCCTATCGTCCTGATACTGGGGGGTGCCGCGATAAGCTACCAGTTCACACAGAGGGCGTCATTGTCAGCCGAGAGTGGCTACACTCAACAGAAAGCCGAGTCATCCCGTTTTGAACTTTGGAAGGCTGGCCAGAACATGTTCCTGGCGCACCCTATATTAGGTGTGGGAAGTCAGCGTTTCGCGGAATTTGCCAAGGATTATTACGACCTCAGCTATGACCAGCGAGGAAAGGTTGCGCATAATACGTATATTCAGGTGGCAGCCACGACCGGCATACTCGGGATAATCGGATTTTTGGCCACGCTGATTGCAGTCAGAAGGGAACTACGGATAAAGAATACAGGTGGCGACCTTGCGTCCTTGGAGTGGATTCGCGCGGCGGCATTGATTTTTTTTTATACAATCCTGTTTCGTGCGCTTTTCGATTCGAAGGATCACGATTGGGGCTTTTATCTACTCGTCGTGATCGCAAGTTTAATTCACGGGTTGCGGTCCAATTTGGAACGTCCTGTGACTGCCAATGGCACTGTTGGCGGCACCCATTCCTGAGTGCGGGGGAACATGTTCGCCAGAAATCAAACAACACGGGATCGCGTCATCTTGACTGCGGCCGCAATTCTCGCGGTGAGCGCAATAGGGCTCTTCGTTTGGCGCTATGGAATGTATTCGGGGGACGACCGCATCACCCTGTTTGCGGTCGCACAGCATTCGCTCGATTCTACTTTTAAGGATTACATTCGGCCGCTGGAGTATCTCGCTGTTGAAGCAGCGAATCGGCTATTCTTGCCAATCTGGATTGCCATTTCGATAGCTGCCGCCGTCACCGCGGCAATGGTAAATGTCCGAACCGCCGAGATGGTGACGAATTCCCGCCTAGATCGCCGACTGCGCCTTCTTGCGGTCGTGGGAAGCCCGCTTTGGTTCTACACCGTGTCGCAGGTGGATACGGTTAGCCAGGCGCTGTGTAATTTATTGTTCTCGGCCGCGCTGTTCTGCCTGGCAGGCCTGCTGTTCAATGCAAAAAGCCCGGAAACAACGCGCCTTGCCACCGCTATCAATGTTATTTGTTCGTTGCTGCTCTATACAAAAGAACTCGCCCTGGCGGCGGCGCTGGTCTTGCCGGCGATCGCTGCATTTCATCAACTGAGGGCCCGCCGCTGGTCGTACTACTACGTACTATCCGGCGTCACACTGGCTGTCGCTGTCATGGCTTGGATTGCGCTCAAGCTTGTTTACAGGGGGATGCTTCCGGAGGCAGACGGGCGTCTGAATATGACGCCGGGCGTCCTGGATGTCGTTCGTAACACAGTCGCCACGTTTGCCTTCCCGTTGGTCCCGCTGCCAAGCAGCTTCCTGTCGTTCTCGCGTCTGGAGTCTGCGTGGGTTGTCTGCGGGGTGCTGGCGACGTCGTACTTCTTCTGGTCGATGCGCAGGCTGGACTGGCGGGCCACACAGGTCAGGTGGTTCGTATTGGCTGTTCTGGGCTCATGTTTTCCGATGTTCTATGTGCACGCGTCGGAACTTTACGCATCCATGGTCGGCTCTCTCTTCCTTACCATGCTGCTTCTCCTGACCCCGGAGAATGTATGGCTCAAGAGGTCGTACTGTGCGTTGTTGCTGGCGTGCTCGTATGCCAATTGCGCCGCCTACTTCAATTACGATCTTATCGAAGGCGCAAATCTCGAACGAAAGGCCTATAGCGTCTATTTTGGTCCAAACGGCTTGTACTTCGGAAAGCAGCGGGTTGCAGCCATATGTCCGGTACGTACGACCAGGTCAGTGGCTTGGTCCGGTGAAAGGATTGTGTGTCAATAGGATCAGACAACGTGCAGCGTCCGCCCCAATGCCATTGCCTGCGCCAACCTATTGTTCGGTATGGCAGAAAGTATGATTCGAAGAGATGTGGTTCGAGAAACAAAGTGCGACAGCGTAGACGCAACGTCGTCCGTACCAGAATTTCGGATGACCCGCAACGCGACAAACACGACGCGCACTTATCGAGCCGTTCTATTGACTCGACCAGTAGTCTTTCTCATGCGCTTGGTAATATTGTCGTCTGGGGACCTGATGCACGCTGTTTCGGCGAATAAGCTAACGTACATATTTGAGTCACAATCTTCTGGGATGCCACGCGGTGCTTTTTAATTCGATCGAGTTTCTGATTTTTCTCCCGGTCGTTCTCGCGATCTACTATCTGCTTTCCCATCGCGCTCAAAATACGTTTCTGGTTTTCGCCAGCTGCTTCTTCTACGCCAGCTGGGACTGGCGTTTTCTGTTCCCGCTTCTGTTCTCCACCACCATCGACTATTTTTGCGCCGGGCGCATCGAGAGGTCGTTCGAACGCGGGGAACCGATACAAGCGCGAAGAACATACTTGATCGTCAGCCTGGTAACCAACCTTGGGCTGCTCGCCTTTTTCAAGTATTTCAATTTTTTTGCCGACTCTTTCCATGAACTGTTTGCGGCATTCGGGGTCAACCTGCCCATGCCGGCGTTGCGCGTCATTCTGCCGATCGGCATTTCCTTCTATACCTTTCAGGCACTCAGCTACACCATAGACGTATATCGCGGAAAGCTGCACGCGACGCGCTCATTCTGGGACTTCTTCCTTGCCGTGCTGTTCTTTCCGCATTTGGTCGCGGGTCCGATTCAGCGCGCCGCCAACCTTATTGCGCAGGTGGTGACGCCGCGCAAGACATCCCGGACGCAAGTTGTCGATGGCCTGCATCTGATCCTGTGGGGCTTTTTCAAGAAGGTTTATATTGCGGACGGGCTGGCACCGATCGTCAATCAGATATTCGGCGCGCCCACGGCAACTGGCGGTGAGACGCTTGTGGCTGTGCTTGCCTTCGCGTTCCAGATCTATTGCGACTTTTCCGGGTATACGGATATTGCACGCGGCGTGGCGAAGCTGATGGGCTTCGAGTTCATGCTCAATTTCAATCTGCCCTACTTCGCGACCAATCCATCCGACTTTTGGAAGCGTTGGCATATCAGCCTATCCTCCTGGCTGCGCGACTATTTATATGTTTCACTCGGTGGAAACCGGAATAGCGCTGCCAAGACCTACCGCAATCTGATCTTGACGATGATTCTCGGCGGCCTGTGGCACGGGGCGGCCTGGAATTTCGTGGCGTGGGGAGCGTACCACGGCATCCTGCTGGTGCTACACCGCTTGCTGACGCCCGCGCTCGCAGGCGTTGCCCGCGTCGCGACAGGTTATTGGAGGCGGCCATGGCTGGCGGGACGCATCGCTGTAATGTTCGCGCTAACCTGCTATGGCTGGCTTCTTTTTCGGGCTACGTCGTTCCACCAAATCTGGGCGATGACGACAGCGCTCCGCCATCCGCTTGAGGGTTTGCCGGTTGATTCGCTCCGGACTGTGCTGATGCTGATTGCACCGCTGTTCATGGTCCAATTGATCCAGTACAACACAGATCGTCTTGAGTTTATGCGGCAACGATGGCTCCCGCAAACGGCGCGCGTCTCGATCTATTCATTGATGCTGTACAGCATTGTGTTCCTTGGCTCAACGCCGCAGGCGTTTATTTATTTCCAATTTTAGCCAGCCATGTCAGCTATTGAGCCAAAATATCTAAACCGCTTCATCCGCTTGCTCCGGCTACTATGGCTGGCAAGTGTCGTTGGCCTGACGCTTGAAATCGCCGCGCGAGTCGACGATTGGATGCGCTACGACGCACCTCTATTGCGCTCATACGAGTTCGACCGGTTGTTCGAGATTACAGATCGCGGTCTCCGCGGAGTACCTCATGGACGCTACATGCGCTGGAGCCTCAATAAAGACGGCTTGCGCGGCCCAGAGATACCGGCCGATGCCGGCCGGACGCGCGTGATCGTCTATGGTGCTTCGGAGGTCTTCGGTGTCTATGAAGACAACGGCAAGGAGTTCCCGCGTGCCTTGGAAACGGAACTGAACACGCGAACGGCGCCTGGTCGCTACGACGTCATCAATGCTGGTATTCCCGGGATGCGCGTCGGCTCAGGCGTATCGTTGCTGCGGGAACTTTACGAACGTTTGCGCCCGCGCGCAATTGTGATTTATCCGACACCAACTCACTACATCGGCGTTACCAAGCCATACTGCGACCGACCGCCAATGCAGGTTTCGGCAAAAGGGTTCCCCTGGCCCGGCTTGCGCATAGGCGAGAAATTCAAGGATACGGTAAAGGACAATTTGCCCTTGGCCGCCATGACTTTGCTGCGAAAAGCGTCGATTGCCTGGCAGAACAGGGGCCATGTGACGCTAGATCGTATCGCGCCTGCCAGTCTCGACGCATTGGAGGTGGACCTGAGATGCGCGCTGCGCACGGCACGTGAATTGCGAATGACCGCCATCCTGGTAACCCACGCGAACCGTTTCGGCAACCTGATCCGTCCGGACGACGCGGATAGGTTGACTCAGTGGCGCCTGCAGTATCCCGAGATGCAGGAAAGTGGTTTCGTCAATCTCGAGGAAAGGGCCAACAAAGTGATTCGTAAAGTGGCGTTGGACGAAAATGTCTTGCTTGTCGACGCGGCTGCGGCGCTCAACGGTCACGCGGATTGGTTCGCCGATCATGCCCATTTCAGCAACGCCGGGTCGGCTCGGATGGGTGCGCTTCTTGCGCAGGCAGTGCTTGCCGCGCTAGACGGTCCATGAACCTGCGGCAATGATGTCCATTCGCTGTTTCTAGGTTGCGCTGCGCAGGTACAATGACGCAGCTGGCTGGCAACTCAAGGATCTGATTGATGGTGGCGAAACCTTGTTCGACTATTCCCACTTGCGCACAGTTCAAGCACAGCGCGGTCTGCACACAGCCACTATCCAGTTGGAAGGACGCAAATTGCAGCCGCGTTTGCTGATCACGGTAGACACCGAGTTGTTCTCGAAGTCACCCAAGAGTCAGGGGCTCTGGGGACGGGTGGGCGGCGAGGAGTGGGGTCTGGTCCGGTTGCTCGCCGTATTCGCCGAGCTTGAGGTCAAGGCCACGTTCTTCCTTGACGCCTATGCGGGGAACGAAGGAGACCTCGCGGAGCAGCGACGCGCCGCGGAACTCGTTTGCGCGCGAGGCCAAGATCTGCAGCTTCACACCCACCCTGGTCAGTCGTTTGATCGTACGCGCCAACGACTCCGGGACTATAGTCTGCCGGAACAGGAAGAGATCGTTGAGTTTGGCTGCCGGCGAATTGAGCAATGGACGGGCAAGCGTCCGTTCCTGCATCGCGCGGGAGATTGGGGCGCCGACGAACGTACTCTCGAGGTGCTGCGTCGCCGGGGATTCCGCGCCGATTTCTCGGCTAGTCCATGGAGCCAGAATTGCGGATTTGATCCGAAGTGGATCGCTGGCAACGGATGGACCAGGCAGGAAGGGATGTTATGTGGGGTTGGTACCTGCTATCGGGACCGCCTGACCGGAAGGACGCGCCGTGTCGATCTGGGAGGAACGTCCTTTCGTGAAACCGAGGAAATGCTTTCACGAGGGATCGACCCCCTGATTCTTACGCTTCACAGTTTCTCGCTCCTTAGGTACAACCGTGCTCGTACTCGATTTGCGCCACACCCCGAGTACGTCGAACGACTTCGCGCTTTTTGCGGGCTCGCGCGGACGCAGTGGGGCTACCAAATCATATCGGCTCGGGAGGCGGTTGCCGAAATACAAGAATGCCCCGATGCGGCGTTGCCTTGGAGCAATCTGCCAACTTCAAGCGTTGGTTCAAGCTGCGCGGGACTTTTGAAATCTGTACGGGCGCGCTTATCGGGCTAGGTGCTATCAAATGATGCAAACGCAGTCGGCGCTTGCTCGCGTCTCGCGCTCCGGCGGCCCGCTAGAACCTATAGTCCATCCCGAGCGACCACATCAGGACATCCGCGCTGCCGAATTTAGCGGCGTCCCCGACGTTGCGCGCCGTTTCGAATTCGAGGCGCGCCGCCAAATCGCGTCTGATGTCGTACGTCACGCCCAAGCCCCAGTGCGAATTCAGTTTTCGCGCCGATTCTGCCGGTAGCGGGATCAAGCCGCCACCGGGGTCAGCCGTGCTCGCCCGGGTATTGGTTTGAATCGCCCCGATTTTGCCGAAGCCTGAAAAAGCGCCGGCCATCGGCAGCCAGAGTACGGCGTCGACGCCGTAGCCGTCGACATTGAAACTGCGCCGCATCGTCGTCACCGGCACGTTCGAGGTAATGGCCGCGGAATAGCTTGGTTTGCCAAAATTCCAGTAGCCGCCTTCGATCGAGAATTGGGGCAGAATCTGGTAGCCTATATAGGCCTTCCACATGGTTTCCTTGGCGTCGTCGGAAATCGTCGCCTGGGTCGCGCCGGTCGCGGCAATATTTGCCTTGGTCTGCGCATAACCTGTCTTGAACCCATCGCGACCAATCGCGCCGCCGACATACCACGCGGTCACCTTCGCTGGCGCGATATCGACGCTTTGCTGTGCCACGACAGGCCCGGCTGACAGTGCCGTCACAGCTGCAACGCCCATTTGTAACGCGTTGAAATGCTTCATGCAGCCCCCTGTATCTACAGCATCGACGTTGAAGTATAAGGTAAAGAATATCATATAACATAATGATTGTCCACATTAAAAATACTTAATGCTTTACCGACATTGAGCTATTGAGAATCGATGTCGATATGTTACGATTCTAGAGGTGATGCTCTTGGTCGTATCGCCGGTCCACAGAACTTGCCCGGTTTGGTACGGCCCGGTACGATTCAGGCGCGAACATAGTTTAATTGTGCAAAGAACCGTTTCAGAGTTGCAGAATTGGCCACTGACATTGGCGAGCTTTTTGGGGAGCATTTTGTAATGGGCTCCAGGTCTGCGCCGGGGTTGCCGAACCGTCGGGTTGGCGCTGCTGCAAGAACCGCAATATCTCGTTTAATGCAATGGCCACAGGTCATTGAGTATTCCGGAGGTGGTATGGAACATATTTCGACTGCTGATGGCTTACTGGGCAACATTCGCATTTTTTCAACGCGGGTGAGGCCATTGTCGTCGTTGGCGGCGGCGCTGCTTGCCGTCGCAATCATCACCGTCTCCGGATGCGGCGGCGGGGGGAGCAACGAGTTGGTGACTACGGGGGCTGCGGGTGCGGGAGCCGCGAGTTCGGGAGTCGTCCTGGAACTGAACGGTACTGCGGCCACCGGACAGCCGATGGCGAATGCATTGCTGAGCGCCAGTTGCAGTGTCGGCAGCGGTTCAACCACTACCGCGGCGGATGGCTCGTGGCGCCTGTCCATTGCGGGTGCCGTCGCCCCTTGCGTTATCCAAGTTACCAGCGGCAGTATTACGCTGCATTCTTATGCCGCGGCAGCCGGCGTCGTCAATGTCACCCCGCTGACGGAGGAAATCCTGCGGTTGGCACTGTCGGGAACGGGCACGACCCCTGCGACGCTCTTTGCCAGCCCGGCTGCCGTGCCGCTCAGCCCGGCGCAATTGCAGGCGGCTGAGGCATCGGTGAAAGCGAAGCTGGTTAGTTTGGGTGTCGACACGGCCGCGATTGGCGGCAGCCTGCTGACGCAGCCCTTTGCAGCCGATCATACCGGGATAGACGGCGTTCTTGACCTTGTCGGCGCGACTTTCGTGGCAAAGTACAAACTGACCTTCGCCTCGAACGGCGCGGGCTCCGTGACGACCAGCCCCGGCGGCATCGCCAATTGCGCCGGCGCTACCTGCACCGCGACCTTCGACCCTGGCACCACCGTAACCCTCACCGCAGCTCCGACGTCAGGGAATGCAGTTTCGGGTTGGGGTGGCGCCTGCGCGAGTGCTGGCACCAGTGCGCCGACGTGCACTGTGACCATGTCCTCCGATCAGACCGCAAACGTGGCCTTCAGCGGCATTGCTCCGCCGACCTACACGCTGACATTTACCGCGAGCGGCCCAGGTACGGTGACATCCACTCCAAGCGGCGTCTCCTGCGTAGGGGCTAGCTGCAGCGCATCCTTTACTGCGGGTACTGTCGTAACTCTGACGCCAAGCCCGGCTACGAATCCTAAGGTCTGGTCCGGCGCCTGCGCGTCCGCAGGCGCCACTTGCACGGTGACGATGTCCGCAAACCAGACCGCCGGCGCAACCTTTACACCCTTGTACGCTGCGACTCTTAGCGTGACAGGATCGGGTACAGTGACATCCAGTTCGGGAGGCATCTCCTGCCCAGGCACTTGCAACAGCGGGTCCGTCATACCTGCGGGCACGGTCGTTACCTTGACGGCTACCCCATCCACGGGATTTTTGGTCACAGGCTGGACCGGTGCCTGCGCGACTTCGGGTACCGTTGGCACCACCGGTACGTGTTCGGTGACCATGAATGCGAGTCAACCGGCCGGTGCAATCTTTACGCGCGTGCACGCTGCGATATTTAGTGTCGTTGGATCTGGTACGGTGACATCCAGTTCGGGCGGCATCTCCTGCCCGGGTACCTGCAACAGCGGGGCCGTCATACCCGTTGGAACGGTCGTCACCTTCACGGCGAATCCCTCCGCCGGATATCTGGTCACTGGCTGGACGGGGGCTTGCGCGAGTTCCGGCACTGTTGGCGCCACCGGGACATGTTCGGTGACCATGAATACGGATCAGACGGCGGGCGTCATCTTTACCCAAGCGTTCGCATTGACGGTTACCCTCTCAGGCGGATCAGGCGGACTTGGTACGAGTTCCGTGGGATCCGCTTCAACCCCTGCGGGATCCCCGAGCAATATTTCTTGTACGGCGACCAACAATCCCTGCAGCGCATCGTTCCCCGCCTTAACCAGCGTGACGCTTTCAGCCAACCCCGGTCCGTCGCAGGTTTTTTCTGGCTGGAGCGGCGGTGGTTGCTCCGGCACCGGGACGTGCGTGGTGGCGGCGAGCGTCGACAGCAGCGTAACCGCGCAGTTCGCGGATGCGCCTGCATCTTATCTCAAGGTTAGCGTGGCCGGCGGAGGCACGGTTACATCAGACGCCGGCGCGATTCCTGGCACAATCAACTGCACCGCGGCGGTGTCCGGATACACTGCTGGGTGCAGTGCCACATTCAATACCGGAGCCCCGGTCACGCTGACTGCGGCTCCAACCGCGGGTTACGCCTTTGCCGGATGGCTCAACTCGGCATCGAGCACAAGCACGCAGACGACGTGCACGGGCACCACAAATCCGTGTCTGATTGCATCAAAACCCGCGGCAACACAGTATTTGACTGCGATATTCACGCCAACGGCGACCAATCCGCCCCCAGGTCCCATCCAACTCTATACGGATATAACCTCCGGCCCGATAGGGTGCGTAGGAGTGCCGACAGCCTGCGGTCTGTATGCCGGCGAAAATGACGACGGCATCTATCTGTCGGTATTCGGCAAGAATTTCGGCACTACCGGTCTGGGAACGACTACGAAAGTGTATGTAGACAACATCGAGGTGGCGACCTACAAGCCAACCCATGTGACGGCACTTCCGAATATTGGCGCGTCTAGGGGCAGGGCCGACGTCCAGCAGATCAACACCCAGGTCGGAAAATTCCGGCTATTGACGAATACCGGCCTTGATGGCCAAGCGCTTCCCATCAAGGTCGTGACCGATGGCAGGGTTGCGGTCGATCCAAACAGCCTTACCTTCACGGTCAATCCGGGAAGGATCTATTTCGTGAATAACCTCAGCGGCGTCGATACGGCGGATACCACGACTGGCGGCACCTTCGCCGCTCCGTTCTTGACCGTCCAGAAAACTTTGGGTTTGAATTTTTCTATAGCAGCTGCTTCCACGGCAGGCGCTTGGGGACGCGTGCAGGCCGGCGATTTCCTGGTAATGCGTGGTACAGGGACTCCCTATACAAGGCAGGCAGGGGCTGCCTATTTCATGATGACGCTAAACAAGTCCGGCTCTGCGCCGGGTGTCGCTCCCCAATGTACTGGCTGCACGGGAACCGGTCCGATCACACTGATGGGTTACCCGGGGGAGGATGTGTTCATCAACGGCCTCTACGATGGAACAGCAACGGGAGGCACGATATCCTCTGCAGACACGGCACGAATTCAGGAATTCAAAGGACACTGGATCAATATCGTCGGCCTTAGAATCGAAGGGGGAAGGAACGACGGGGCCATCGACACTCAGGCCGGGGGCAGCCACTGGAGGGTAGTCAACAACGAACTGACGGCTGCCACGGCAGTGGGTAATGTCGTCGCCAGAGCCGCCGGGGCCGCGGGACACGGCAATTGCTGTACCGCGGGGATCATGCCCGGGCCAGGTTATTTGATCATCGGCAACAATGTCCATGATATTTTCAACGGGCCGGACAACGGGACCAGCAATTTCGAGAACCACGGTGTGTACCTTTTCGGTCTTGGGAAGACCGAGATTGCATACAACCAGTTCAGGAAGATTCGCGGCGGCAACGGAATTTCGACGTTTGCGAATGGTACCAACAACGACTTCAATATAGATGACGTCGATATTCATCACAACATATTCCAGGATATCGGCAAGCATGGCATCAACCTGGCCGATGGGACCCGGAACAATATTCGGATTTGGAACAATATTATTTATGACACGGACCGTGCAGGGATTCGCTTCAGCACGACTGTGGCGAACAACACTCAGATATTCAACAATACGATCTACAATACCAACCGGATCAATAATGGCGCCACAGCCGCCATCATGAGCGAAGGGGTTCTTGGGATTTCAGCGATCGATCTTAGAAACAACATAATTCGTCCAGTTACAGGAGCTTACGCAATCATAAACGGAGCGTTTCCTGGGACGGCGACAAACAACCTCTGGTTCGGCGGAACCGGAACCAACCCAGCCACGACGTTTTCCACGAGTTCGCTGGAGACTGATCCCAAGTTTGTTTCCACCACCGCTGGAGTAGAGGATTTCCGTCTACAGGCAACCAGCCCGGCCATCGGCGCGGGAACCAATGCGGCCGCTGTATCCGCAGTCGTCACGAATGACCTTGATGTCGCCACTACAGCGGTCACGCAGACCACGCGGCCAATTGGGGGTAGTTGGGATATCGGTGCGTACGAGAGGTAACCGGAACGCGCGCTCGGTCTACTGCCCGTCTGGCGATTTTCCGAGTAGTCGATTGAACGGTACGCGCTTGGGTTCATCACTGCAATTGCCTTGATGATCGGCCACGCGCGCGAGTTCTCTGGTCGAAGACCTTTTTTGCGGCACGCAGGTCGCATGCAAGCTGGTACGCTGCGCACTAGAATGCTTGGCGACCTATCCATATGACCTTCGCGACTCTGGTTCTGCGCTGGCTGTTTGTAGCATCTTCGGTGCTCGCTATCTCGGTTTCCCATGCGGCCGACAACACTGCGCCTGATTCAGCATTCCCCATAGTAATTTACACCGACATTGTTTCGGGGCCGAATAGCGGCGGCGAGAACGACAAGGGCATTTATCTGTCGGTGTTCGGCAAGAACCTGGGCAGTTCCGGGCTTGGGACGACAACGAAGGTTTATATCGGTGATGTCGAGGTGGACAATTACCGTTACCTCAGCGTGGCCAAGGGCAGGCCCGACATCCAGCAAATCTCCGTACAGGTCGGGACTTTGGGCAATCCGGAAGAGGGTGCGCCGCTGGCGATCAAGGTTGTGGTCGATGGAAGAGTTGCGCATGACCCCAACCGGATCACCTTCACGGTCAATCCGGGAAAAATATATTTCGTGGACAACGTCCGCGGTGTCGATACGAACGATATCGTATCCGGAGGCAGTTTCGCCGCTCCGTTCAGGACGGTGCAGAAATCGGCAGGTGCGACCTTGCGTTTTGCAATTCAACCTGCATCCTTATCCGGCGCATGGGGACGCGTACAGGCAGGGGATTTCATGGTAATGCGCGGTACCGGGACACCCTATACAAGGCAAGGGTGGGGCAACTATTTCCTGATGGCGTTGAACAAGTCCGGCTCTGCGCCGGGCGTCGTTCCCCAGTGTGCTGGCTGCACGGGCACCGGTCCGATCACGCTCATGGGTTACCCGGGTGAAGATGTGTTCATCAACGGCTTCTACGAATCCGCGAGAAATAGCGGCACAATATCCTCCGCAGACTCGGCGCGAGTACAGGAATTCAAGGGGCACTGGATCAACGTTGTCGGCCTTCGCATCGAGGGAGGGAACAACGACGGCGCCATCGACACTCAGGCTGGCGGCAGCCACTGGCGCGTCGTCAATAACGAGCTGACGGCAGCCACTGCGGTGGGCAATGTCGTCGCGAGGGCTGCCGGGGTCGCCGGACGCGGCAACTGCTGTACCGCGGGGTTCATGCCCGGGCCGGGTCTCTTGATCCTGGGCAACAATATTCACGATGTGTTCAACGGGCCGGACAATGGGACCAGTCATTTCGAGAATCATGGCGTATATGTTTTCGGCCTGGGCAAGACCGAGATCGCGTACAACCAAATCGTGAAGATCCGTGGTGGAAACGGCGTTCAAACATTTACAAACGGAACCAACAACGATTACTTCGTTGATGACATCGATATCCACCACAATATCATCCAGGATGTTGGCAAGCATGGCATCAATCTGGCTAATGGAACCCGCAACAACATCAGGATCTGGAACAATGTCATTTATAATGCAGATCGCGCGGGCATTCGACTGAGCACAACTGTTGCGAACAACATTCAGATATACAACAACACCATCTACAATACCAACCGCATCAACAATGGCGCCACCGCCGCCATAATGAGCGAGGGAATTCTGGGCGCCTCAGCGATCGATTTCAGAAACAATTTGATCTGGCCGGTCACCGGGGCTTACGCCAGGATAAATGGTGCGTTTCCTGGAACCGCCACGAACAATCTGTGGTTCGGCGGAGCCGGAACCAATCCTGCCACGGCGTTTTCCGGCAGCTCACTTAGGACCAACCCCCAGTTCGTTTCCACCACTGTGGCGTCCGAGAATTTCCGCCTTCAAAGGACTAGCCCGGCGATCGATGCCGGAACAAGTGCGGTGTCGGGGTTGGTGACAAACGATTTCGATATCCAAGCGCCGCGCCCGCATGGCCGCGGGATCGACATCGGCGCCCACGAATTCATCCAGGAACCCCCGAACGTCGGACGTCAATCGATCCAATAAACTCGCTGTTTTCGGCGGCGATGGCATCCCAGGTCAGGTGCTTTGCCGTGTCGACGATCCTTGCCCTGTCCCAGCTACGCGACAAGGCGGCGGCCAGGCAGTCGGCTAGAGCGCTTGAATTTCCGGGTGAAACCAGCAGGCCGTTGACGCCATCCGATACGAGTTCCGGCACGCCACCCACGCGTGTCGCCACGACCGGGATGCCGCTGGCCAGCGCTTCGACCACGACGTTGGGCGTGCCCTCGTTGTAGCTGGGAAGGCACAACAGGTCGGCGGCGGCTAGCCCGCGAGACACTTCGCCCTGTGGAATGGCGCCGACGAACCTGACCGTAGAGCTGATACCAGCCACGTTGACGCGACGTTCCAAATCCCCTCTGCATATTCCATCGCCTATGATTACCAGCCGATCGTCACCGCCGACCAACTCCCGTTGGCATAGAGTCTTCCAGGCATCGATCAACAAGTCCACCCCCTTGATGGGTACCAGGTTGCCGACGAACACGACGATACGTGCGTCCCCCGATACGTTCAGGCTGGCGCGGGACTCGGATGAAGAACGAGGAAAAAACAAAGCAGGATCAAACCCTGCGCAGGGTATGTATTTCAGCCTTTTCACGTGTCCTTGGGTGAGGCGGACCACCTTCGCTTCGAGGTCGCGGCTAACGACGATGACGCCTTCGGCGCCGGTCAATGCCCAGCGGATTTGCCACCGCAAGGTTCGCCGCGTGGCGTAAACGTTGATATCGCTCCCATGGACAGTGATGACATAAGGCAATCGCAATGCGCGCGCGGCCAAAGCCACCCCGACGCCATCCGGGTAGCCGAAATGCGCATGCACCAGACAGGATTCGTTTTCACGCTTGAACTGGCGCAATAATTGAAGTACGCCAAGGCAGTAGCTGAAACCGGAAAAGAAGTCCAGCTTGGGCACCACCAGAAAGCGTGGATGCAGCACATCAATTTCATCGACGCGTTCTACACGTCGGATCTGGCTCTGCCTATACCATCGGGGTATGCGGCGTATCGGCGGTGCGTAGGGGACCGGTGAAATCACGCTGATCTGAAAATGCCGCTGCATTGCGCGCGCGAGATGCTTGATGAATACCGTCCGGTGCTGGTCAGCGGAATTGGGGAAGAACGTCGTTACCTTCAGAATCCGCATAATCTCCTCCATGCCGATGCTGGTTGCGGCAAGACAACGAGCACTGAGCTGCAGCCTGAGGCTCAGGCCGGGCGCGCGCGTAGTACGTCACAATGTACCCTCGCGCTACGCACACTCCCGTCTTCGCACATCGCCCGCCAAGTCGGTTGCTGCGTCACTGTCTTCTGCGATGCTGCGAAGCAAGCGCAGTTCGAGTGTGGCGGCACCGCGACCGGCCGCAAAACGGGCAATGCCGACTGTCAGGAGGCTCATCGATGGCGGCCGAAACGAGCAAAAGTTGATTGATATAACTGTTCGTAACGGGCAATCATGGCTTCCATCGAGAACTCACTGAGCATGCGCTCGCGGGCCGCCCTTCCCAAACTCGCGCGCAAAACAGCGTCCGCAAACATCTTCTGCAACTTGTCGCGCAGTCCCGCTTCGTCGCCGCTCTCAAACAGCAGACCGTCGACTCGGTCCCGGACCACTTCCGGGTTGCCGCCGACATTGCTCGCCACAACGGCTACGCCGGCAGCCATTGCTTCCAGCAGGGTATTGGAGATACCTTCGCTGACAGAGGGAAGAACAAAGATATCCATTGCCGGCAGTAGTTCGGCTACGTCCTCGCGGTGTCCCAAAAAACGCACGCGCGCGGCGATCCCAAGCTCCCGCGCTATCGCCTCAAGTGCTGGCCGCTCCGGACCATCACCTATCAAGACGACGACGATTCTATCTGTCGATAACGAACTCACGGCGCGTAGCAACAGCGGAAAATTCTTGACCGTCACCAAACGTCCCACACTACCGACCACAACATCGCCTGGAGCAACGCCCCAGGTGGCTCGGTCTCGAGTTCGATTCCCTGGGACGAAATGACTCGCGTCCACGCCGTTATGGATCATTTCCAGTCGCCCGGCCGGGATCCCAAGTCTTGCCACCAGTTCCTGCTTCAGGGCTTCCGATACCGAGAAAATTGCATCTGTTCGCTTCGAAAACATTCGCTGCACCCAAAGGCGAAGCGGCCGGTCGTTAAAATTTCGGCCGTGCTCGCTATGGATCACCGCAGGCACGGCGGCGATCTTGGCCCCGAGAAATCCGTAAAAAAACGCCTCGGCATTTCGAGTATGGACGACGTCTGTTCTTGTTTGACGAAAGAGCTGTGCCAATCTCCACACCAAACCAAGATCATTTCCGCCGGGCCAGCCCATTTGATGGACAATGACATCGCTTTCCAGTCGAGCCGCAAATTCGCCTGCCTGCTTCAGGCAGCATACCGATGACCGAAACCGCTCTGGATTCAATCTGTTCACGACGTTGACAACGCCATTCTCCAACCCGCCTGGTTGCAGGCTGAGCACAACGTGCTGAATATGAATTATTGACTGCATAACCGACCTAACGTCCCATTCCGCGGCGCCTCCGAGACCGGCAGCAATCGGCCCAAGACTCTCAGTGTGACGAATCGCTCCGCGCGCCTAACGAAGTTCGCGAAACTCAGATGCCGAGCCAAGTCTGACAACGATGTCACCTGAAAACGCATGGGAAACTTCATGCGACACGAGTGTTGCGACAAATTCTTGTCTGCAATATATTCTCGAACAGTTTGAGCTCAAGATCCACAATTTCACCCCATCCGAACTGCATTGCGTGAGCGCGAACCTGCTCTCGGTCCGGTGTAGCAATTTGAAGGCGCCTAACGGCTGCTACTATTGCTTCGGAGGTTCGTGCGTCAACGACTATTCCAGCATTCTTGGCTGTAATGATCTCCGGTACTCCCCCTACTCTGGTGGCAACGACCGGGGTCCCACACGCCATCGCCTCCAGCAGGACATTGGGCCATCCCTCGCGACTCGAGGCGAGTACGAAGATGTCTGCGGCGCTGTAGTATGCAGGCAACTCGCTGTGCGGGATGGTTCCCAGCAGGTGAACGCGATCCGACAAATTCAGGCGATCCACCAGATCCTGGAGTTTGGCCTTTGCGGGACCTGCGCCGATTATTATCAATTGTAGATCTTGCAGTTCCTTCATGGCTCTTATCACCAGATCATGGCCTTTGAGCTCTACCAGATTGCCCACAGACAGCAGGGTTGTACGCGTCAAAGCGAGGCGCCGGCGCGTTTCGTCTCGCAGAGTGGGCCTGAAGTGTTCCAGATCGACGCCGTTGCGGAGAAAAGTCACTCGCTCCATTGGGGCGCCAAGGGCAATGGCGCGCACTTTAAGGGCATTGCTGACCGTAATGGTCCAGTCGCTTTGGGAAAGCGCCCAACGAATCATATGGCCAATGACTGGAAGTTCAGCATGGCGATTCAGATCCGAACCCCTACCCGTGACAACGACCGGCTTGGAGAACCGCCGACCCAGCATGACAGCTACTACGCCGTCAGGGTAGAAGAAGTGGGCATTGATGAGATCAAAACGATAACCCTTCTGCTGAAGTCTCAAAATGTGGCGGGAAATGCTCATGTACATGAGAATCGGAGCAATCGGAAAACCCAGCTTTGGGATTACCAAGTAACGAGGGTAATCTATTGTGAACGGGCCGAGATTCTCAATTGGTGGTATCTGAGTCCTGTGTCCGCCTTGGTTTGAGTAAATCGAGTCGAACGGATGCCAAGCGACCGGAGCGATAACCCGAATATGTGCGATTCCAGATTGAGCCAGCCGCCGCACGCGGTTCGCGATGAAAATGCCGTAGTTGGGCTGTTGGCTATTTGGAAAAACATGGCTCAAAGTGAGGATATTCACAGTTTAGGGTTTCGAAATATGCGGCCAGCGGCTCGAAACTCCTACCATCGCTCGGATGGTAGAAATCTGGCGGGTTTCAAGGCTTGAAATAGCACACGGTCTTTGCAGAGACTTATGGTTAGTGTAACAACTATTGAAATCCGTGACCGTCACTCGAGCGCCTTCCCTAACGATAAAGAAGCGGCTGTGAACGGACTCTTCCGCCGGTGTTCTGTTCAATCAATTCGCGACACCGATGCTGGTTGCAGCTTAAAAATGACATCGGACCTCTCGCTAATTGAAGATCCAGGACAATGCACGCTTGCGGTACGAATGTGCACTGCAGCCGTTCCTGCGATCCGACGCCCATTCCGAAACGCGACTGCAAGCTCATGGCGTTGGCTCACCGACACCTCATTACTTTGCAAGCTTGCGCAGGGTTACCGCCATATTCGGCATGCACAATCCTGTGCTCACACCCAGCGCCTGTGCCACCATATTCAAGCCACGATACACAATGTTGCGCAGTTTGCCGCCGCCCATTGCCACACGGGCGCGCAGGTATGCGAGCCCCCGATCATTCCGATCAACACTCGTGTAATGCGCTCCGAAACCATAACGCACGCGCCACGGGGTGACGCCGCGCACGATGGTCGATGACTTGAACCAGGACTCGGGAAGGTATTGAACGAACCAACGCCGGCTATGGACCTCGCGAGGCCACAGCCGGTTACTGGTGCCCGAGACAGCAATCACTCCTCCAATCCTTAGTACACGATCGATTTCGCGTTGCACTGCATCCAGGATCGGTGAAGGAACATACTCGAGCACGCTAATGCAGGTAACGACGTCGAATGATTCGTCGGTGAATGGCATGCGCGAAGTATCTGACACACAGTGGAATTGGATTGCATCTGCGACACCGTATCGCCGGGCATTCAACCGCGCGACCTCCAGGTAAGCCGGATTGACATCGACCGCAGTGACCTTGGCGCCCAACAATGCCAATACCACCGACGAGGCGCCGAAGTTGCATCCGAACTCGAGCACGTTCTGCCCGCCGATTGGCTCCGGCAAAGACTGGAACACGTACCGACTGTGGTTCCATTGATAGTCAACGTACCCGGAGACCCATGGATTGTCCGGATTGAGTCCAGCCCGTTGCGCCGCCTTACGAAAAAGCGCGTCCGCCTCGGCGTCGACAATTGGAACGCGATCCACCTGTTAGCTCGCCCTATCGATACCACCATGCGCGGCTTGCGGCGCGGCGGCAGGAATTGCTGACTTGTCGCTAGTCACGCATCTAAATGGCATAGAAGTTCCTTCCCTTTTTCTTGCCAAAGTTCTGGCGAGAGGCAAAGCGCATTGTATGCCTGTTCAGGATATCGGCAGTACAAAACACCGTACTGCTCTACTCAAGCAAACGTGCAAGGATGCGAGTCGCGGTGTGCCCGTCCCACAGCGGGGGGCGCGACGGGCTGCGCCGGATGGAAAGCGCGCGATCGAACGCCTCTTTGATGCGCTCAGGATCAGTACCCACCAGGAAGTTTGTGCCCCCATGTTCTGCCAGCGTGGCCGGCCGCTCAGTGTTGACTCGCAAGGTTAGGCATGGCGTTCCCAAGACGCAACACTCCTCCTGTATCCCTCCGCTGTCTGTCAGGAACAGCCGCGCCGACATGGTGAGGGTCAGTAGATCAATGTATCCGAGAGGCTCTACGATCAAGACCCCGCTACTCGAGACAAGGCGAGACCACAGTCCGAACTCTTTGAGCCGCCCCATCGTTCGCGGATGCACGGGAAACACGATGGGCAGGCGTTCAGCGAGTTGGCGAATTAGCTCCACATTCTGTGAAAGCGTTGCTAGTTCGTCCACGTTGGAGGGGCGGTGGAGCGTCAGGACGCCGAAGCCATCCGGCACAAGCGGCAAGTGTGGGAACGATTGCATGTCCGAGGGACGATTCGCGCGCAGGATCTCCTGCCGATCGCGAGATGCAGCCTTCGCCCGGTGCGCCTCGAGGGTGTCGATCATGATGTTTCCGACCAATGCGACGCGCTCGGGGGCAACCGCCTCCAGTGCGAGATTTGCGTTAGCAAACTTGCAGGTCGTAAACAGCAAGTCGGAAACCCGATCGGTTACCACGCGGTTGATTTCTTCTGGCATAGACCAGTCGTTGGACCGCAATCCCGCCTCGATGTGTACCACGCGAAATTGATGTTTCTTGGCCGTTAGGGAACAGGCACAGGCCGCATTGACGTCGCCCACCACGATCACCCAGTCCGGTTGTTCCTTGAGCAGTACTTTCTCGAACCCGATCATGGTCATGCCGACCTGGTAGGCATGAGAGCCGGAGCCCACGTCCAGGTGATAGTCCGGATCAGGAATACCGAGCTCCTCGAAGAACCGGCTGGACAAGGTCGGGTCGTAGTGCTGCCCGCTGTGGACCAGTACATGCTGCACGGGCGCGCCGGGACTCTGCCGATTATGCGTTGCCACTGCGGCGGCCAAGGGCGCTATCTTCATGAAATTCGGTCGCGCCCCGACGATTGACAACAGCTTCATCGCGCGAACCCCGTTGGGCAGTTCCGTGCCGATTCGACATTAATCAAGAAGCTTGGCATTGGATACAATTCCTGTATCAGGCGCGTGAATGCGCCGTTGCGCGATCGTACGCCGCGTCGTAATTCTTGGCCATGTGACGCCATTGACGGTGGCTAACGACGAACTCCCTGGCATTCGCGCCCATTTGAGCCGCATCGATCTGCCCGGACAGCAGGGCCTCGAGCTTTTCAACCAGCGCTGGCAGCGAACCCGCGGAAAACAACAGGCCAGTCTCGCCATCGCGGACCAGTTCACGAATGCCGCCCACGCTACTGCCGATCACGCATCGTCCCATTGCCATCGGTTCGAGCGGCTTCAACGGTGAAATCATATCCGTAAGCTTGCTAGGATAGCGCGGGTACACCAGAACATCCATGGCAGCATAGAAGTCGGGCACCTGGGCATGCGGAACGCTGCCGACCACCCAGGCGCTGCGCGCCAAGTCCAGATCGGCGACCATCTGCTCGACCTTGGATCGATCTTCCCCGTCCCCGACGAGAACCAGACGCGCGCCCGGATATCGGGACCGCAATTCCGCGAAAGCTTGCACCAGCATCGGCAAACCCTCGAAAGAAAAGAAACTGCCCAGAAAGCCGATGACGAAATCACCTCCTCGCAGGCAGTTCTCGCGCAATTCCGCCGGCGGCCGGCGCGGGACAAAGGCACTAGTGTCGGCGCCGTTACCAACGACGAACACGCGATCGGCGGAGGCGCCGAGTTCCACGGTGTTGACCTTGAGCGCTTCGGTTATCGTGCAGACGGAATCGGCCCTCACGGTAACCCAGCGGTCCAATGCACGGGCAAGCTGGTACCAGGGCCAGCGGCCACTGGCCTTGCCCCGTGCACGGGCGCTTTCTTCCCAGAGATTGCGCTTTTCGTACACGAACGGCAGGCGCCGTTTGCGCGCCTCCAGCAAGGCGGCGCGTGCCACCGTGAATGGCGTGTGAGCATGTACGATATCGAAGCGGCTTTCGGCAAGAAGCGACGACAGCCCGCGTGCGATCGCCCGACCAAACACCAGGTGCTTGGCGCCGCGCTCCACCATTTTCTTTTCCCACCAATTGTACTCGGTGCGGCGGTAGGACACGCCTGAGGCTAGGAGCGCCTCGGCGCCGGCGCCTTGGCTGGGGCTGGTAAGAACTATGACCTCATGCCCCGCTGCCGCTTGCGCTTCCAAGAGGTACTTTGCCCGGATCGAATATCCGTCGGACTTGGGCAGGGAATGATCCATGACGTGGACGATGCGCAAACCAGACCCCGTTTCTATCGCTAACATAACGACTTAGAGTATAGCAGTTCACCAAAGGCAACACCGATCGAATTCCCGTCTACAGTGCATTCCCGTAGCCAGATTGCTACACTTGCGCATGACCTGCCTACGATTATTCGTTGACTTCCTCGCCCTCAATGTATGGCTCTACGTCGTTCGGTATCAGTTCCAACATTCTGACGAGACAATCGGTCTGCTATCGGATAGCCGTTCTGGTTATGCGCGATCTCACCAGTTGACTTGCGAACCGGCGCGTAGGAGTGTTGCCTGATGGAGAGGCTTCAACCCAACGGAGTGCGCGCAATGCGGCCGCATATAACTCGACGACCTTTTGTGTAGCTCAATGATCTGCTCCCGCTCCTCTGCTCAACTTCCACCTGCCAGGTCGGCTGAACTGCAATTGCCCCAATATCTTCCATCTCTGGACGGCGTACGCGGGCTCGCGATTCTTCTAGTGCTGATGCACAACCTGCTGATTCTGGACGCGCCTTCGGACCGATTTGCCCAGCTAGTGGGATACGGGTTGAATATCGGCTGGGTCGGGGTTCGTTTGTTCTTTGTATTAAGCGGTTTTCTGATTACTCGTATCCTGCTCGATGCTCAGGCTGATGCGAATTACTACAAGGTGTTCTTCGCACGCCGTGTGTTGCGAATCTTTCCCCTCTATTACGCTGTGATGCTAATGTTTTTTGTCATTTTGCCAACCTTTGGGGCGGCGCCAGCAAGGCTGACTCAGGATAACTCTGTTTGGCTCTGGTTCTATCTTTCGAACTGGACCATGCCATTGGGGCTCGGCGGTAATTCGATGCCGCATTTCTGGTCACTGGCGGTCGAAGAGCAGTTCTACCTCATATGGCCATTCCTCGTGCATCATCGCTCACCCAAACAGGTGCTTCAGTTGTGCCTGGGGCTTGCGCTCGTGGGCATTTTGCTGCGGACAGCGTTACTGGCACTGGGAGCTTCTCCTGAGCTTGTCTATACGATCACGCCGAGCCAATTCGACGCGCTGGCCCTTGGCGGTGCGCTTGCGGCCGCTCTTAAGCTACCCGGCGTGCTGCCGCAAATGGCCGAGCGGCGCGGGAATATTCTCGCTGCGAGCGCGCTAATCGCGTTAATTGGTTTGGTCATAACACACGGCTACCAGCGTACCTCGTTTATGGGACAAACAATAGGCTACGCACTCCTTGCGATCGTTTGCACAATGGGGATTGCGGCCGCGGTAGGTGGTGATTGCTCACCGCAGCCACGTTGGACGGCGTGGCTCCGCGCGGCGCCTTTGCGTGTCGTTGGCAAGTACAGCTACGCGATGTACATCTTTCACAAACCCATACATGATTTCGTCGGCAAGCCCATCCTGCAAAAAATGGGCCTCGCAACCACCCCGAGCATAACCATTAGCCTTGTCTATCTCGCACTGGGTATGCTAGCGACTCTAGCAGCTGGCGCACTTTCATATCATATATTCGAAAAGCGCTTTCTGGCGCTAAAAAGCCGAGTTTCTGAAGTCACACCGACATGAGGAGCCACCAGCAACATCCGCTTGGTGAACTCGCAAAATATTTTCACCATCGTGCTGGATAGCAATGCTAGGTTAAAGTGAGAACTGCGATGCCAAAATGCTCGAACCCTAGTAGGACGGGGACTCACATCTCTACGGCCGATGAAGTCGCCAAAGGAAGGTTCCAAAGCTGTTTGCTCCCGCGGAAATTCGCGGAAGTAAGTAATTTTCTGTGTCATTCGCAACCAAGCCGAATCGAGTCGTAACTGAGGCGCGGTAATGTTGTCGCGCCAACTCGACTACCTGCGGATTGTGTGAGCCATTGGGATAGCAAAAAAAATCAACTGACCGTTGAAGCTTTTCCTCCAGCATCGCCCGGCTTCCCATGATCTCTGCCTGCGCTTCGGCCGGCAGCAAGGTTGACAAGATGGGATGAGTCGAAGTGTGGCTTCCGACTGTAACCAAAGACTGATCCATCGAACCAAGCTGTGCCCAAGTTAACGGGGCATGTAGGTCGTCTTGGAGCGAAGTCGGTCGCCATCCTGCGGAGTATTGGCGCACTGTTTCCTCAAAATGCTCTCTCTCCAGCAGGACGAGCGTCTTTGCCCACGTGACGATATCATTCGGCTGCACGGAACTAAGCCCAAATTCCAACGCTAACTCTTGGCGTTGTCGGAGCGCCATGCCTGTCAAACGAGCGCGTAGCTCAATATTCCATATCCAGCGTCTAGTTTCTATCAGCATCGGGCACACGAAGAAAGTCGCTGGTACGGCGTACCGCTGAAGCGCTGGATATACGGTGGAAAAGTGGTTCTGCGTGCCGTCATCGAAAGTCAGAATGATCTCGCGACCCGACAATGTCTCGTTGAGACGACGGTCTAGAAATTCGCGCAAGCCCACAAGGTGGAAGTGCTTCTTGAGCACAGAGAGCTGCCGTTCAAACTCTGACAGACGCAGGCCAAAGTCGCGATCGATAGCGTGATACATTAAAATCCTAGGACGACATTGACTCTGGGCTTTTCTCAGGGAATAGGTGCTCAAGCGTCCGGCTGCGTGGATCCAGCGACTAAACGCACGATCGTGCCCGGTCATAGGCCTCTCCATGCATGAAAATCGCAACACCATTTGCCATTGAATCGCGCGAAGCGTGAAAACCCATCAGGGGTGCAGCGTCGGCGATGTTTGTTCAAAGGCGTCTCTTGCATGCTCGTCGTCCGATGGGCATTTGGCACCAACCTAGGCAAGCCAACGCTCAGTTTGTGCATATGCTTAGTGCTGGACGCAAAATTCTGAAATCTAAAGAAATTGATGCGCCTATGTCATAATATCACTATGGTGATGACCTGCGCGAGGGCATGCTTGAGCAGGCTTCCTTGTTGAGAGATCAAAATGGGTTTGTCAGCGCATTCGGGCATTCTTCGTCGCATGTTTGTCGAACATCGCGAAGAGCGCGGTTCAGCCTTTGGTCACATAGAGGGTGTTGATAGCGCGCGACCGGCGCACATCCGAAAAATGCGTTATGTAGAGGTTGTCGCGCCGTCTGATACAGCGGTGCAATCCGGTTGAGGTTGCAAGCGCAATAGCAGCCCCATTTCGGGGGATAGCTTTGGCTCTATTCTTGTTACGTCGGCGTGATAGCTTGGCAACAGTTAGCGCAATAGTGATGCCTCGTTCTCGTCGTATGTCCGCAATCCCGCTTCGGAGCAGAGCAGCATGATTAGTTGCGGAAGTCGACGTGCAAATCCTTGATAAACGTTTAGATATCTGGCTTCCCACCTACGCCCTTGCGGCACCGGCACGTGCGTACCATCGTCTTCGTCGGCGGCAGCAACTGACCCATATCATGTTCTTGGTATGCGATCATTTCGAGCCTCGGCACGGCGTTGGCAATCCAGACCAGCCGTTCGAGCGGCTTCGGGCGTGGCGGACGGAGTATGCCCGATTCCAACAACAATGCCGCGACCGTTTTGGAACCAGTCCCTTGCATACCTGGTTCTATCCCCCGCACCATGGCGCCGAGCATCTTTCGAACCTTTCGGCAATGGCGTTTGAGGGCTTGGGCGAGGTGGAGTTGCACTATCACCACGACAATGACACAGTCGCGACGCTTCGAAATGGATTGAATGCTACTCTCGCCGAGTACCATCGATTTGGCCATCTCCTTGAGTCGGGCGCGTCCCCAAGCCCGGCGTTTGGGTTTATCCATGGGGATTGGGCTCTGAACAACTCTTTTGGTGGCAAGTACTGTGGCGTAAACGACGAGTTGACGCTTTTGCAGGAACTCGGCTGCTGGGGTGATTTCACCATGCCCTCAGGAAGGATCTGTCAGACACGCAAGATCAACTCGATCTATTACGCACGAAGCAATCCGGATAGCGCAAAGGGGCACGATTGGGGCATAGACGCACGCGTCGGCAGAAAGGATCCGGCGGGCCTGCTCTTGATGCAGGGTCCGCTCGGGATCAATTGGCTGGCCCCCGATCATCCGCGCGTCGAAAACGCCAGCCTGACCTCGGAGAATTGGGGCCGACCCGATCGCATCCGCAAGTGGATCGACTGCAACGTTCACGTAAAGGGCCGGCCGGAGTGGTTGTTCGTTAAGTTGCACACGCACGGTGCCATAGAGCGCGATTTCGACGCCCTGTTCGGGGACAAGGCAATGGAAATGCACCGCGTCCTGAACGAGCAATACAACGACGGCAAGCGCTTTCGCCTTCACTATGTGACCGCCCGCCAAGCCTACAACATCGCCAAGGCCGCCGAACACGGTAAGAGCGGAGACCCTTCGGACTGGGTCGACTATCTGATCAAGCCGCCGGTCAATGCGTTCTATGCCGCCGACCGCAGACATGACGTCCGTTTTTGCACCCAATCCCGGCTGACGCTCGAAAATATCGAGGCCGGGGAAGCGGCACGCATACGCACGCGCACGGGCCCGATTCGGGAAATCCAGGGCCGGGTGACTGCGGTGGATATCGACGACGGTTCGGGTTGTCTGCGCATCGAAACAGCAGCCGCCGGGACCGAGGTATCGGTACAGGTGCAAGCCCCGTTTCAGGTATGCGGCATCGCCGGCGGGACCGTGCTGGCGACACCGGACGCTTCGGATACAGGCGCGTTGCGCGTATCGGTGGACCGGCAGTGCACAGTCACGTATCGCCGTGATTGAGTCGGCGCGGCCGGAGATCCCGCGTTCACGCGCCGGGCGCGTCTGACTGGAGGAAAGAGTCCCGTGGAAATCGCTTTCTGGGTGTCGGTGCTTCTGGTTGCCTACCCTTACGCGGTGTACCCGTTGGCCGTACTCGCCCTTGGTTGGCTTAGACGACGACCGGTGCGCATCCAACCCCATGCGCCGACGGTCACCGTTTTGATCCCGGCCTACAACGAGGCCGACTGCATCGGTGCCACGGTGAGAAACAAGCTGGATCAGAATTATCCGCGGGAGAAACTCCAGATCATCGTGGTATCGGACGGATCCAGCGACGGCACCGACGACATCGTGCGGCAGTTCACCGGCCAGGGCGTACAACTGCTGCGGCGCGAGGGCCGCGAGGGCAAGGCCGCCGCGCTGAACGAGGCGGTCGGGCATGCCACCGGCGAGGTCGTCGTGTTCAGCGACGCGAACTCGCTGTTCGATCCTGACGCCATTCGTTACATGGTGGAGAACTTTGCCGATCCTGAGGTCGGTTATGTAACCGGATCCCTGGGCTTCCTGGCGCAGGAGGCGAGTCTTAGCGGCAGCGGGGTAAGCGCCTATATCCGCTACGAAAACCTGCTGCGGCGGGCCGAGACGAGAATCGGCTCGATTATCGGGGTAAACGGTGGCGTGGACGCGATCCGCCGCGAACTCTACGTGGATATTCCGCCGCAATTGATCACCGATTTCGTGCTGCCGCTGACCGTCATCGCAGGGGGGCATCGCGTGGTGTTCGATCCGCGCGTGGCCTCGCGCGAGGCTGCGAACGCCGAGCTTGGATCGGAATTTCGCATGCGGGTGCGCGTTGCGCTGCGCGCGCTTCAGGGGATCGCGTACATGCGCCGCCTGCTCAATCCGCTGCGCTATCCCTTGGCGTCATTCTGTCTGGTTTCGCACAAGGTGCTGCGCTATCTCGCGTTTGTCTTTCTCGCGCTTGCGCTCGTCAGCAACCTTGTGTTGGCGACGTCCACGCCCCTCTATCAGGGCCTTCTGGTGATGCACCTGGCGGGCTATGCGCTCGCGCTGATTGGCTTGATGTCCGGGCTGCCGCCTTGGCTGCACCGGGCCACCGTGGTGCCGAGCTATTTGCTATTGAGCTATGCCGCCTTCACCATCGCGGTGTTCAAGTTTCTCCGGGGAGAAACCATGGCCACGTGGAAGCCTCGCGCCGGGTAGGCCGCGCGAGCTTTGGGCCGCGGACCATTGCAGCATCCGCTTTTCGGGAATTTCGGCCGGGTGATCGCCAGGCTGAAAACAATCGTCTCGAGTGGTGCTAGAATCGGCCGCGGCGCAGGAGAACGGAGGTACCAGATGCCCCACCTACCAGGCAGGATTCACCTAACCCGGGTCGCGATCTTCGTGTTGGCGTGCCTTATGGGAGCGGCGGCTATGGCGGCGGCGAAACCGGATCGGCTCAAACGCGTCGTTTTGGTTGGTGCATCGATCGGACAGAACTGGCATTTCGACCGTATCAGCGAGCGCATCGCGCTGCCGGGGTACCGATTCGAATATCAGGGGGTACGAGCCTTCGACAAAGAGCCTTTGATTCGAAGACTCTCGGGCAGTGCGGACAAACCCGATATCGTCCTGATCAAGGAATGCAATTCCTATTTCCCCGGCAATTTCGAGGATTACCAGCGCCGCGTGATCGCCTGGGTCGATGTGCTTCGCGCGGCCGGCATTCAGCCCGTGCTGGTGACCACCCCTCCGATAGCCGAATCTGGGGATTACGTCTTGCGCGCGAAAAACTTGGTCAAGCGCATTATCGGAAGACAAACCACGTTTGAGGGCATCGTCCAGTTCAATGACTGGATGAAAAGCTACGCCGGGCGCGAGCATATTCCGGTATTCGACATGGAGGCATCACTGCGACGCAGCGACAGCGAGCGTTGGATGCGGAGCGAATACGACTACGGCGATACGGAGCACCTCAATGCCCGCGCCTATCAGGTTCTCGACGAAGCGTTCGCGCGGTTCCTGAGCAGCGGGAATATACGCTGACCGCGAGGATCGGCGAGAAACGGTCAGATATCGGGCGGCTCACCGCGAACTTTATGCTTACCCTAGTCCAGCAAGATATTGAACGTTACCTCAGGTCAGAGTGCCCCGAGGGCAATCCCGGGTTCTTCCGAACCGTCCGCATTTTCCTGGACGAGCCGGGCCTGCAGGCTGTGATGGTGTTTCGATTCGGATCCTGGGTGAACCGCACATTCCGGTTTCAACTCCTACGGATTCCCCTGAAGTTTATTCATTACATCCTGGACAAACTGTGCATCATCGCCTGGGGAATCCACATTGCCGAGGACGCGACGATTGGCGGCGGCCTATACATCGCGCATTTCGGCGGCATTTTGATCGGTCCGGTACACATGGGGAGCGACTGCAATATAGGACCACACGTCATAATCGGCCGACGCGCAGGTGCCGATTCCGGCCTACCGACAATCGGCGATCGGGTCTGGATTGGCACGGGCTCGGTCGTTTTTGGCGGCATCACGATCGGCGATGGCGTGACCATCGGCCCGTTGACGGTAGTCGGCCGGAATTTGCCAGCGAACGTGATGGTCATGGGAAATCCCATGCGCCTGCTGCGCAAGAACTACGACAACGGCGCCGAAATCTACGGCAAGAGCGGAAAGAGAGATTGGTGAACATGCCACGCTCGACGGGGACGTCCGCGCGAATCGTTTTTCCAACTTTCGATCACGCCCGATTCACGGCAACATCGGCGAGAGGCGGTCGTGCGCGCCCGGCCAGCGCCCGCACTTCACCGTTCTGGTCGCGCACCTCGCGAATATCGATGTAGCCGCCCTGCTTCTCGAGCCGCTGGCGGATCCCCCGTCCCTGTCCTAGTCCGACCTCGAAGGCAAGCCAGCCTCCGGCGCGCAGGAACAGCGGCGCATGGGTGATCAGGCGCTGCAGGATCCGAATGCCCAGCGCGCCGCCGTCGAAAGCCAGGCGCGGCTCGTGCCCGATTATCTCGTCCGGCATGCCGTCGACTTTGCCGCTGGATATATAGGGCGGGTTGCATACCAGCAGGTCGACCCGGCCGAAGAATTCAGGGGATTCAAATGGTGCGAGCAGGTCGCCGCAACGGAACTCGACGCGATCGCCGAGCGCAAGCTGCGCGGCGTTGCGCCGAGCCAGCGCGACCGCCTCCGCCGACAGGTCGGCGCCCCAGACCCGGGCGCGCGGTTCGTGCCAGGCGAGCGCCAGCGCGAGGTTGCCCGATCCGGTGCAGACATCGATCACCTTCGCATCGCGGTCTCCCGGCATGGCCTCGCGCAGCAGTTCCAGCGCCGCCCGGCCGAGCAGCGCGGTTTCCTCGCGCGGTATCAGTGCTTCGGCCGAGGCGAGCAGTTCCACGCCCATGAACTGCTGACGGCCAGTCAGATGGGCCAGCGGCGCGCCTTGCATGCGCCGCGACAACAGTGCGCGTAGCCGCGCGGCGCCGTCTGCGTCGAGTGCGGGCAGCGCCTCGCAGCGCGCCCGCTGCACTGAAAGCGGCCGTCCCGCCGCGGCGTGCCACAGCGCGGCCAGCGTGGTTCCCACGGTCTCCTCCGGCTTGTCCGCAAGCGTCTTCAGGCCGGAGGCGAGCTCGATCTGGCAGGCGCGATACAGCGCGACGGTGTCAGGCGTAGGATCGACAAAGTTTGCGCCTTCGCTTGCGCCTGCCGCGATGGTGGTCATTGCGCCGTCCCGCCAGTGCCGGTTAGCCGAAGCATTCGAGCCGCGTCAGGCCACGATTTCCGGCACCGGCTCGACCAGCAAAGGCTTGGCGTGAAGATAGCGCGTTGCCAGGCGTTTCGCGACGATGTCCTTGTAGACGAACCCAGCTTGCGCCGCCGGGATTTGGAGGTACGACGCCACATCCTCCGCCGGCACGCCCTGGTTGAAGGCCCACAGCGCGACATCCATTTTGTCGTAGGCCATGGCGAAGTAGAACTCATCCTGGCCTTGCTGCAGGCTGTAGGTGTCGGTGGTCGGCGCCGCATTGCAGATTTCGTCCGGGATGCCCAGGTGGCGCGCCAGCGCGTAAACCTGCGTCTTGTACAAGTGCGCGATGGGCTTCAGGTCCGCCGCGCCATCGCCGTTCTTGACGAAGAAGCCCTGATCGTACTCCAGCCGGTTTGGCGTGCCGATTACGGCGTAGTTCAGCCGGTCGGCGTGGAAGTATTCGACTGTTTTTCGCACCCGCTGCTTGAAGTTGGTGGCGGCCACAATCTGCAGGTACTGGCGCAGCGGCAGGCGCGTCTCGTGCTGCTCGCCCGCCGGGGACTGCACCACGAGCTTGAAGTAGTTGAACGTCCCGGCGCTGCCGCCGGCAATCGCAATCTTGCTCTTCCAGTCCGTTTGAAACTGCGGAAACACGGCGCGGATTGCTTCGTCGCGCCAGCGATAGCAACCGAGCGCCTCCAGGGTCGGCGCGATATCCTCGACCGCGTGCGCGATTCCGAACTGGCCGGCCACCCGTGCCGCCCGCGACAGACTGTTGGGCGAAGAATCGCGTTCCGGCAGCATCAGTCCGAACACCTTGGCCGCTCCGAGCGCGCGCACGGCGAGCGCTGCGCAGACCGAACTGTCCACCCCGCCGGAGAGCGCGATCACCACTCCGCGCCGGCGCAGTTCGCGACCGACCATCTCGACCATGCGCTTCGCGATGCGGCCCGCCTCGGCCTCGCAGTCGAGCGCGAGAATATCCGCGTGCAGCTTCGCCGGGCTCGCGCTGCCGGCCCTGATCCCCCCGGAGTTCATGCGGCGGGCTTGGCAGCGAGCTTGCGCGCGAGGTAGCGTTCGATGTTGGCGAGACTGTCGAAATTCTCCGGCAGCATCTCCTCGTCGTCGACCGCGACGCCGAATGTCTCCTCGACGAAGGTGACCAGTTCGATAAACCCGGTCGAATCCAGGATGTGCTCCCCCATGAAGGAAGTGCCATCCGCGATCGTGACGTCGCCGCCCATGACGAAGTTGTCGAGAAGGAACTGGCGAACCGCGCTCTTGACGTCTTGCATGAAACTTACCCCCCTGAAGTCACGGAACGCGCTACGCGAGTCCCTTCTTCCGAACCTTGCCGGTATCGGTCTTCGGCAATTCGGTGACGAATTGCACGTATTTCGGCGCCATGAAATTCTCCAGGCGCGCGAGGCAGTGCCGCATTACCTGGCGTTCGGTCACGGCATGGCCCTCCCTGAGTACTACGAAGGCCTTGACCGCCTGGCCGAGGACATCGTCAGGCACGCCGATCACGGCGGCGTCGACCACCCCTTCCAGGCTGCAAATCGCATTTTCCACCTCGCGCGGGCTGATCTTCTCGCCGCGGCTCTTGATGATGTCGTCCTTGCGCCCGACGAAGTAGAGCCAGCCTTCCTCGTCGGTGCGGAACACGTCCCCCGAATACAGCACCGACTCCCCGGGGATCGGGCCGGGCTTGAGGCATTTGGCGGTTTCTGCCGGCTTCTCCCAGTAGCCCCGCATCACGTTCGAGCCGCGTATCACCAGTTCTCCGGTGCTACCGTTTGGCAGCCGGCGCCCGGCCTCGTCGACCAGCCAGACCTCCTCGTTCGGCATGCCGCGGCCAACGCTGGTAGGGCGAAGGTCGAGTTGCTCGGGCGGCAGATAGGTCACGCGCTTGCACTCGGTGAGACCGTACATCGAAAACAGCGTCGCCTGCGGGAACAGCGCGCGCAGCCGCCGAATGTGCTCCTCGGACAAGGCAGCGGCCGTATTGGTGATCATGCGCAGGGCGGAAAGGTCGAAACTCTCCAGCCCCTTCAGGTGCATCAGCAGCGTGAACATCGTCGGTACGCCGGGGAACACGGTAACGCGCTCCCGCGCCATCACCTCGAGGACCTTGACCGGGAATGCAAACGAGCGCTCCAGCACCAGCGTGGCGCCGAGCTTGAACGACATCAGCACCTGGTAGAGGCCGTAGTCGAAAGCGAGCGGCAATGCGCACAGGACGATATCGTCTTCCCGCAGCCCGAGATAGGTGCTGATCGAGCGCGCCGCCGACACCATGTTGAGGTGGGTCAGCATCACGCCCTTCGCCTCACCGGTGGAGCCCGAGGTATAGATGATGCTCGCGAGGTCCTGATCGATCGTCAGCGGCTCAATCCCGGTGCCTTCGATGACGTCATGCGGTCGCGGATAGGGCAGGCACCGGTCGGGCAGCCCCCCGGGCCCGGCCGGATCGCCCGCCGGCGCGCCCGCCACCAGGCACGTGTGCACCGTGCCGTTGGCGAGCAGGGCTTCTCGCCAGACTCCGCCCAGCACCGCGTGTGTGACGAGTGCACTCGCGCGCGAGTCGTTCAGCAGATAGGCGAGCTTGTCCTGCTTGGTCAGCGGGTTCACCGGCATGAACACTGCGCCGAGGCGCAGCGCTGCGTAGACGCCCGCGATCATCTCGAGTCCGTTGTCGAGAAACAGAGCCACGCGGTCGCCTCGCTTGACCCCTCTGGCGCGCAGCAGTCGTGCCAATTGGTCCACGCGTGCCGCAACGCCGGCATAGGTATGGCGCTCGCCGTCGCAGACCAGCGCAGTTTTCTCAGGCAGCCTGCGCGCGGATTCTTCAAAGAGCTGATGCAGCAGCATGGATTTCTTCGCACCCGATTGCGCCAACGCGTCAGGCCGCAAGTATATCCTGACCCGGCGCGAGCTACCCGGAAGCCGTGCCGCGGCCAAGGATGAATTGCTCGTGCAGCAGCATGGTCGACAGGATGGTGACAAAGGCCATATTATCCGCGAAACCGATGGCGCGGCCCGCGCGGCATTTTTCGACCAGCTTGCCCACTGCGCCGGCGTCGAAATACCCGGCTGCGGAGATCTTCGGCGCACCGAGGAGCTGCGCAACGTACTCGACGGGCTTTCCGCCCTCGAAGAAGCTCTGGCTGTCCGGCGCCCGGTACGGCTGTTTGGTGCGCGTGCGCACGGAATCCGGCAGCAATCCCTTCATCGACTTCTTCAGCAGGTATTTCTCCAGCAGGCCATGCAGCTTCCATTGCGGCGGCAGCCGGTTGGCGAATTCGATCACGCGATGGTCGAGGAAGGGAAAGCGCCCCTCCACGGAATTGGCCATCGCGACGCGGTCGCCCTGCGAACAGAGCAGGTAACCGGTCATCAGCGTATGCGCCTCCACGTACTGGTCCCGGCACATCGGCGTCCATCGCCCTATGCCGGCCGGAAGCGTCGCCATGATCGCGGCATACGGATCCCAGGGGCCGATCGCCTCGCGCGCCTGCTGCGAGAAGAACTGGCCGATGCGGCGGGTCGTCGTCCAGCGCGGGATGTGCGCGAAGTACGGCTGGTCGCAATGCTCCATCCCCTCCCTGAAGAAAGCTTGGGTGAAAGCGCGACCGGCTGCCGGAGAGTGCTTCAGATACGGGTAGAGCCGCTCCAGAATGCGCGGTCGCGACTTTGAACCGGGCGACCTTGCCCAGAAGCGGCGGATCTTGGCTTCCTTGAACAGGTCGTATCCGCCGAATACCTCGTCCGCACCCTCTCCGGTCAACACCACCTTGTAGCCGCAATCGCGCACATGACCCGAAAGCAGCATCAGCGGCGCCGGCGCTGTGCGCACGATCGGTGTTTCCGTATGAAAAACCGTGCGCGCAAACGCGCCCGCGATATCCGCTCGGGTACAGTGCAGCGACGTGTGCTCGGTGCCTAGGTAGGCGACCAGTTCCCTCTGGTAGGCGCGCTCGTCGAATTCCGCATCTTCGAAAGTCAGCGAAAAAGTGCGCAGCGGCGCGTCGGAGAAGTTGTGAATGATCGAGGTAATAATCGATGAGTCGAGTCCACCGCTCAGATAGGCGCCCACGGGAACGTCCGCACGCAGCTGCAAGCGCGTCGCGTCTACCAACAACGCCCGCAACTCGTCCGCACAGTCGGATTCGTCGCGCCGCGGATCCGGCGGGGTTTCGGGGAAATCCCAATCCCAGTATCGATGCAGGCGCCGCGTGCCCCGGGTCACCGTCATGACGTGACCTGGCGGCAACGACGACACGCCCTCGAACGCGGTGCGCGGCGCGAGCGGCGACCAGTAGGTGCAGATTTCGGCCAGGGCCCGGAGATCGAGTCGGCGAGGGACTTCGGGCAAGGCGAACAGTGCCTTCACCTCGGAAGCAAAGACTAGCCGCCCCCCGACCTCGGCATAAAACAAGGGACGGATCCCGACGCGGTCACGCGCCAGCACCAGGCGCTGGCGTTGAGCGTCCCACAACGCGATGGCGAACTGCCCGTTCAGGTGTTCTACGAAGCGCTCGCCGTACTCCTCGTAGAGATGAACCAGCACCTCCGTGTCCGACTGCGTGCGGAACTGGTGGCCGAGGGCTCGCAGGTCCCGCCGCAATTCGATGTAGTTGAAGATTTCGCCATTGAACACGACCCAGACGGTGCGCGTCTCGTTGGGGATCGGCTGCTGGCCCCCGGCGAGGTCGATGATGCTCAGACGTGCGTGAGCCAGACCCACCACACCGTCAACAAACATGCCGGTGTCATCGGGACCACGATGATGCAGCCGCCCGATCATGGCATCGAGTTCCCCGCGCTCGGGCAGCTTTCCCCCGCTCGAAGCCAGGATGCCCGCTATGCCGCACATCTGGTGTTGGCCTCCGGCGCCCTGCCACGCCGGTGACTTCGATCAGGTCGCGAAAATTCCCGGCACCATAACGTGTGCATGACTAACGATTCCTGAAGCGACGAGGTAGCCCCTTGTAGTATCTCATTCTGCTGCAAAACCGCAACGGATGGATGTGCCGGCGCGATCGGTCTCTCGTGGCCAAGTTGCCAGCCTTGGGTCGCGGAAATCATCTTGTCCGGGCGCCGCTTTCGCCGCTAGTCCGTTTCGACCGCTACCCGCCTTGTCGGACATTCATTCGACGAACCAAGGAGTCGGGACACTGGCGGCATTTGCTGTATTCCCTTTTCGGCGCGCAAAAGGAATGCAGCGATTCGACCCAGCTCAATGTCGAAAAATCTTACATGTAGCTTGCGGAGAGGTCATACGGTTTGCTCTAACTATTCTTAGAACACTGATATATATACCTTTATTTTACTTGGCACGGTTGGTGCTTATAGGACTGACAAAGTCACAATGGATGTTCTGGTTTGTCAGCGCAAATGAAGATCAGAACTCCGTGGCAAGAACGATTTTCAAGAAAGGAAACATCATGAGAAAGACCTTTAAGCATCGTGGATTGGCTTTGGCGTTCGCTGTGGCGGCGCTGTTCGGGGCTGAAGCGGCCATGGCGGCGCCGATGACTTTGACCACCGGCGACAAGATCGCTCTGGGATATGGGGCGGGTGCCAACGGTGACACATGGGGCGGCGGCGAGTTCCTTGTCAGCGGCGTCGCGGGCCAGGTCGCCCAGGGCGTGGGCGATAGCTTTTTCACCTTCTGTCTCGAGTACAGCGAACACTTCTCCCCCGGAAACCAGTATTTCGTACGGATCAATACGGGGGCGGTGAATGGCGGCTTGTCGACTACCGGGGGCTATGCAGACTCCGTTACGGACCCCAACATCGCCGCCAACTTCGATCCGATAAGCCGGGCAACAGCGTGGCTTTACACCCAATTCATGACCAATGCCAGTTCGCTGGGTTATGACATGTCCGGCGGAAAGACCCAGACAGCTTCAGTCAACCAGGCCCGGAACGACGCGTTCCAGCTCGCGATCTGGAAACTGGAAGGCGAACTCTCGGGCACCGTTCTGACGGCGTATAACGGCAATGCTCAAGCTCAGACTTGGGTCACCGCTGCGATCGCCGGAAGCAGCAGCTGGACCGACACCGGGAACGTGCGCGTCATGAACCTGTACACCAATGCCAACCTGACCACGGGAGCTAGTCAGGACCAGCTCTACATGATGCCTGTCCCCGAGCCCGTATCGCTCGCCCTTCTCGGCCTCGGCCTTGCCGGGCTCGGTTTCGCCAGACGCAGAAAGCAGAGCGCCGCATAGTAATTGTCGGCAGCCCTCAATACGGACCCCGCTTCGGCGGGGTTTCTTTTTTGTGCACTTTCCTGGTGTACCCCCGCAGGCGGCGCAAGCTCTGAGATCGGCAAGCCCCCACTCTGGAGCACCATCGACGCCGTAGAAGCGCACCGGCGCGGCAAGACGGCCAGGCCGCATACGCCGTGCTGGATATCGCACAGATCGATGATCCGCCACCCTGCCGCGAACTACGAATTCGCGATCCCGCGTCAGCCGTTAGCTCGACGCACGCCCGGCGCTTGACAATGCTTTGCCTAACGGTACTGTCGAAGAAAAGCACAGCGATGTCGGCAAGCCATCACATTGTCCCCGACGACGGCTTGTAACAGCATAATTACATGTATCTATACGCATCTTCATGTAATGGCACGGATCATGCTTAATAGTCTATATGCCTGCGCGGAAGCACTTACGTTGGCGGACTGCGGTTCGCTAAATGCAGAGATATCCGGACAGTTGGCATGTGATTACTCTTATAGGACTTATGCATATGAAGCAGGGCCCGGCTATGAAAATGAAATCCATCCTGTCCGCAGTTGCCGTCATCGGTTTGGCCGCTGCAAGTCAATCGGCCGCGGCAGCGACCATCGCCGTAAACTACGCGGGTTCAGCCAATTTCGGCAGCGGTGGCGTCGGCTACTACAACGGTTCGGTCGCACCCAACCCCGCTTCGTCCACCGCGCTGGTCGGTGTCGGAATCGGCGGCGACAGTTTCACTTCGGCGAATCACACGTACGATTTCTCCGTTACAGGTCAATTCAATACCTGGTGTGTCGACATCTACCATTGGCTGGCCGGCGGCGCGGTCACCTACAACGTCGCAAGCGGAGCTGATCTCGCCGCTTCACTCGATACGCTACGGCCGGGGATTCCGAACGGTTCGACGAGGGTGAACCAGCTCATCCTGTTAGCCAACGACGTGTACAGCACGGTCAATACGAAGCTTGAGTCCGCGGCCTTTCAATTGGCCGTCTGGGCGGTCACCTACGGCAACGCTGACGGAACGGGACATTATTCCATCAACACGACGAACTCCGGCTTCAAGGTGGACAGCGGAACTGCGGGTTCGGCCTATGGCGTCTTGGCCAACAGCTGGCTGGCCAACCTGGGCACAGCAGCCGATACAGGAAGCTACAAGCTCGCTTACTTGAATGACGGCACGGCGAACAATACGCAGGACATGGTCGTGTTCACAACTGTTCCCGAGCCTTCGGCTTTCTGGTTGGTCGCCTTCAGCCTGCTGGGCCTGGGGCTGGCAAGGAAAAGGTCGGCGTAGTCGCCGAAGAACTGCGCCATAAAGCTCACGCCCCCTGTCGCGTTGCTTCTGTAGCAGGGGAGGTCAAACCATCCGCCGCCTTCTGTTGGAAATGCGATCTTCTATTCGGACGCCTGCAACGGGCAAAGCTGCCCGGCTGCAGGCGAGCATTCAGTTGTACTTGGGCCCGGCTGCCGGCCTGGCTTTCCTGAAAAAGATCTGCATCTGGAATTCGTGGAGGATCCAGATGACCGTGGCAATCAGGTACCAATACCAGGGCCAGTCGTACTGATACAGCAATATGCAGGCAATAAAGAGTGTCATATCTTGTCCCTCCCCCAAGTACCGGGCTTGCACGGCGATCGCCTGTGGCAGGCCGTTCGAATACCGCTAGCCCGCGTGGCTACCGGAGAGCCGAACCAGGCGAGAGGCTACTATCACTTCCCGGCAAAGGCAACTATCGAGACAGACGCAGGCATGCAGCCTTAATTGAACAAGATGGAGGTCCAATAACAGATGGTCGCATAGCGCTGAAATTTGTCGGCAATCTTGACAGTGCCGTTACTGTCACAGCTAAGCTAAATCGTAACATTCTAATTAAATGAACGTTTTTATTCAGGCTCGATTCGTGCTTATAAGAGATGAGCAAATAGCGAAACCGCATTCTAAAGAGGTCAATGCATGAAACCAATCCTGAAGATTTTGTCCACCCTCACTCTGCTCATGGGGATTTCCGGCACTGCCCAGGCAACCGTTATTGCTCTGACCGGTTTCGGTGACTTTGGTCCGGGGGCGACACAGCTGACGTTTGCGGGAGTAGCGAACGGGGCTTTATCGAACCACGGCGGGGTAACGTTCTCAGTCGGTGCGAGCACCGGTAACGTAGGCACTGACGGCACACCCGGCCGCACGGGGCCAAGCGACGCTCAATATGTAGACAACGTCTTTTCTCAAACCGGGTACTACTACTCCCCCCTGGCATTGTCTTTCTCCGGCCCCATCGGCATGGTAGGCTTTGAGGCAAGAACCAACTCTCCCGACGCTTTGACTCTGACCGCGCAACTCATTTCCAACAACAACCTCGTTGGCACGATAAGCTACGCGGCCCCCGGGAATTCCAACTGGTCTTTCTATGGTTTCAGTTCGACCGTCGCATTTGACAGATTGGTAATTGATCCCGCCAACAATGCGAATGGTTACATTCGAATCGACAATCTGACTTTCCAGTCGACTTCCGTGCCGGAACCTGCCGCTCTCGGAATCCTCGGCCTCGGCCTAGCCCTACTCGGCCTCAGCAGGCGCAGGAAACAGAAAGCCGCTTAGGCTGTTTCATCAACGCATGCGAAGCTCCCGCTTCGGCGCTGTTTTCGTTTTGGATTGCAGATGCGCGGGGGCCTGGGCGGGTAAAGATTCCGCGGATCCTCATGGCTGGAGAAGTGTCCCAGCGCCATGACGGCAACGTTGTCGGGCCCCCCCCTCGCGGTCCCTGTGCGCATCATTCGAGGCTTTGCTCCTGCCGGATCAGCCACCTGTCGCCGGACTTCGACAGCGTGAGTGTCTTGCGGCCGGTTTCATTGAGTTTGTCGGAACGGTAGTCTTGCAGAAAACAGGCCTGCGCTTCGTTGCCGCTCAATCGGATTTCGAGCGCGCTGATCGTGACCGCAATCCGCGATTTCCCGGCGATGCGCGCGCGCCGCTCCTGTTCCCACCGCCGGCGCGATCGCCCTTCAGGCACCGCAAAATCCTTCGCATAGGCGGACAAATACGCATTGATGTCCCTCCGCGACCACGCCGCCAACCAGTGTTCTATCGCTGCCGATACGCTCTGTTTCTCGGCAGTCGCGGCGGATTCCGCCGTTGCAGCACCACCTCTGCCACGCTCTGCTTGAGCGAGTCGCTCCCCCTTTGCAAGCTCCGCCTGAGCAGCTTCGGCTTTTCCAAGCTGCGCTCTCGCAATCTGCTCCGCCTTGGCAGATTCCGCCCTGGCGAAGGCTGCCCTGGCGCGCTCGGCTCGATCAAGCTGTTCGGCGCGGGCGAGTTCCGCAAGCGCGGCTTCCGCCTTGGCGCGATCGGCCTGCGCCAGATGTTCCATCGCTGCAAGCTCGGCGCGTGCAATCAGCGCCGATACCGGCGCGGCGATGCAATCGGGCAGCACCGGATCTTCGGAGCGGATCACCTGCAGCATGCGCTTCGCATGTTCATGCCCCTGCGCGGCCGCCCGCTGGTAAAGCGCCACGGCATGGCGATCGTCGCGCTCGATGCCGCGCGCATTGGCGTACATCCAAGCCAGTCGGTATGCCGCCTCCGAACTGCCTAGACGTGCGGCCGCGCAATAGAGTTCCAGGGCTCGGCGCGGCATCTTCGCGACGCCTTCTCCATGCTCGTAGCGGACCGCCTGAGTTATGAGAGACTCGGCCAAAGGCACTGTAGCAGCCAGATCGGCCGCGGGTGCCGCGTGCATGGACACCGCCGCCAGAAGGCCAAAACATAGAGTGAAAAATCGAGTCATGCCGCAATTATGCACCGCAAAATCGGGCGTTTCGACCTGGTAGAGGTGGCGTACGGCGCCACCAGGGGTAGCCACCGACGCTCATCGGGGCGCTGCCGCGAAGGCGCTGCGCTCGGCCGCAGGCCCGTCAGGTTCGACAGGCCAAGCCCTCTGGTCAATATTCAGCGCGAAAAACCGGCCACTCCGACGCGGGCGCCGACGAATTTTCCGTCCGAGAATCCGGCCCCGCTGTCCGGTTTCAAGCGCACGAAGTAACCCGCACGGAATCCGAGGGCATAGTCGTCTGTTCCAACGAGAACATAGCTCGAAGCCGAGTTTCCGCGCCTACGCTCGACCTCCCCTTCCAGCCAACCTTCCGCAAAAGCTAGCGACCAGCCGTTCTGCTCCGAAAGTGCGGTGCATTTTTCTTTAGAAAGGGACGTGACGTTGTCTTTCAGTTCTCCATTCATGCGATCCACCCTATTGTTTTTGTCTCAAGCTACGCCGAACCGCGCGACAATCGCGCGCCCCCGCCTGCTCCGCATGCCGATCGCTATCCGCCCCCGCTACGTTCCAAGGTACGATCCGAGCAGTCGTTGACGTAACTCCATGCATGATTCGTGCCACAATCCGTGTGCCTATATTTATCAGGCAGTTAATCGAATTCTGTTGTCAAGAGACCACACCGGCCGAGCGTTTGATGCGACGAGATTCAAACACGCTGCCAAGTCCTTGACGGACTCCCGTCAGTCCAAAGCCCGGCGCCTCGGACTGTGGCGATGCGGGCATGAAGCAAAGGCCTGGCCGGATCCGCATCAGGGTAGCCGGCGCGCTTGTCGCTGCTGCTTGTCGCGCCTGCAGGCGGTGGCGTCAGCCGAATCGCGCAATAATGGCGGCATCGCTTTCGCGCACCTTCTGCTCGAGGTCCCGGCGCTTATTCATGGAAACTGAAACGCTTGCTTCGCAATTCCCTTTCGCGCAGCGCCGACTCTGGCTGGCTCTGGGCTGGGCGCTGATTTTCGGCGTGGTCTGGCTTTCGCTCACGCCCGCTCCGGTGCAGATTCAGATCGAGGAGGGAGACAAACTCGGACATCTCCTCGCCTATGGAAGCTTGATGCTCTGGTTTTCGAATCTTTATGGAAACCGGATTGAACGATTGTTTGTCGCCCTCGGCTTCGTGGCAATGGGCATCGCCTTGGAATTCATTCAAGGATGGTTTGGATTTCGAACTTTCTCGGTCATGGATATGGCGGCGAATGCGTCGGGTGTATTTGCAGGATGGGCTCTTGCTCCTCCGCGAACGCCGAACTTCCTGCGCTGGTTCGAAGGACTTTCCTTTGCCAGAAGATGATTGGAAAGCGGCGTCGACGAAACGAGGCTGCATGCTATGATTCGCGCGCAAGCAACAGTCTCGATTTCATAATTATATGAACATTGTCATCCTCGCTGCCGGCCTGGGCAAGCGCATGCATTCGGACCTGCCCAAGGTGCTGCATCGGCTTGCGGGCAAGCCTTTGCTGGCGCATGTGATCGCCACGGCGCGCAGGCTCAAACCGGGCGTGATCTGCATCGTCTACGGCCACGGCGGCGAGCGCGTGCGCGAAGCGATCGCCGAATCCGATCTGGTGTGGGCGAAGCAGGAGCCGCAACTCGGCACCGGCCACGCGCTGCTGCAGGCCTTGCCGCACCTCGACACGAAACTGCCCACCCTGGTGTTGTACGGCGACGTGCCGCTCACCCGAGCCGAGACCTTGGAGTCCCTGTGCCGGGCCGCGGGCAAGGGCGTGGCGCTGCTGACGGTCGAATTGGAGGATCCGCACGGTTACGGCCGCATCATCCGCAGCCGCGGCGCGGTGCGGCGCATCGTCGAAGAAAAGGATGCGACCCCGGCCGAGCGCGCGGTGCGCGAAATCAACACCGGCATCATGGTGCTGCCCACCGCACGGCTCAAGCAATGGCTCACCGGCCTGAAGAACAGGAATGCGCAGAAAGAGTATTACCTCACCGACGTGGTCGCGGCCGCGGTAGCGGACAAGGTGCGGATCAATTCGGCGACCCCGCTCGCGGACTGGGAAACGCTGGGCGTGAACAGCAAGGTGCAATTGGCCGAGTTGGAGCGCGTCTTTCAGCGCCAGACCGCCCTGACACTGTTGCAGGACGGCGTCACGCTGGCCGATCCGGCGCGCATCGACGTGCGCGGCAGCCTCGCCTGCGGGCGCGACGTGGCCATCGACGTCAATTGCGTGTTCGAGGGCGAGGTCGTGCTCGGCGCAGGCGTGAGCGTGGGCGCGAACTGCGTGCTGAAGAACGTCAGGGTCGCCGCCGGCACCCGCATCGAACCGTTTTGCCATCTGGAGCAGGCGGACATAGGCGAGCGCTGCCGCATCGGTCCGTATGCGCGGCTGCGCCCGGGCACCACGCTCGCCGAGGAAGTGCACATCGGCAATTTCGTCGAGGTCAAGGCGAGCCAGATCGCGGCGCGCTCCAAGGCGAATCACCTGGCCTATGTGGGCGACACCAGCGTCGGGCGCGACGTCAACATCGGCGCGGGCACCATCACCTGCAATTACGACGGCGCGAACAAGCACCGCACCGTCATCGAAGACGATGTGCACATCGGCTCCGACACGCAGCTGGTGGCGCCGGTGCGCGTGGGCCGGGGCGCGACCCTGGGCGCGGGCACCACCCTGACCAAGGA
>CAYNVY010000002.1:0-69509 GCA_964400745.1 uncultured Enterobacteriaceae bacterium
CGAACATGCAGCAGACCGCCAGCTACGCCCAGAACATCTACGAAATCGTCAGCCAAACCCAATCGCTGCTGACTAAACTCAACGAGGAGCAGTTTTCGCGCCTCAACAAGGACGCCGTCGCCGGCGCCGAGAAACTTTCCAAAGGCACGCCGGGGGGCGACGTCGCAGCAAACACGGTCAAATCCACCCTCGCCGCGACCACTGCCATGATGGACAACCTGAACCGCGCCACCAAGCAATTCGCCGAATTGTCCGAGGCCAGCATCAAGGCCGCCACGGCCGGCATGTTCAAGACGGGCGGCAAGAAGTAATTTTCGCCCGCCTCAGCAATCAAGCCCCGCCGATACCCGGCGGGGCTTTTTTGTTGGTTTCACCGACCCAGATACCCCACTACCCCACCTCTTCGGGTGGTCCCGCCCTTCGGGCTCCCACCGACCCTCTCCCGCCCGGGCTCATCCCCTCGCCCCGCTTGCGACCGTAGGAAGTCCCTGTGGGACGGGGAGAGGGCCAGGGTGAGGGGCGGTAGCAACTTTTACTGCATATGCTGCCCGCCGTTGATGGCTATATTGGCGCCGGTGACGAAGGCAGCTTCTTCCGAGCACAAATAAATGATGAGTCCGGCGACTTCCTCCGGCTTGCCCAGCCGGCCCACCGGAATCTGCGGGATGATCTTGCTGTCCAGAATGTCCTTCGGGATCGCAGTCACCATCTTGGTGCCGATGTAGCCCGGCGAAATCGTGTTCACCGTGACGCCTTTTCTCGCCACCTCCAGCGCCAGCGCCTTGGTGAAGCCGTGCATGCCGGCCTTGGCGGCCGAATAGTTGGTTTGCCCGAACGCGCCCTTGGAGCCGTTCACCGAAGACACGTTGATCACCCGGCCCCAGCCGCGGTCGACCATGCTGTCGCATACCGGCTTGGTCATGTTGAACACGCTGTCCAGGTTGGTGCGCATCACCGCGTCCCAGTCGGGCTTGCCCATTTTCTTGAACGTCATGTCGCGCGTAATGCCGGCGTTGTTGACCAGGATATCGACCGGCCCGACCTCGGCCTGTATCTTGGCGACGCAGGCCTGGCAGGAATCGTAGTCGGCCACGTCGACCGCCGCGAGTTGAAAGTCGTAGCCGCGCGCTTTCATGTCCGCGTTCCAGGCCGCCACGTTCTTGTTTCCGGGAGAGTGCGTCACCACGACGCGAAAGCCCGCATCGGACATTTTGGTGCTGATCGACTCGCCCAGTCCGCCCATGCCGCCGGTAATCACCGCAATCCTCTTATTCACGATAGTCACGACTTATCCTCCTCAGTCAATGCGGTCGTATGCCGCCTGCAATGATATTACAGGATGCCGGGTTCGACACCTAGTGCGACTCACGACAGCACGACTCACGACAGCGCGACGCAACGCAACACATTTGCCGCTCAATTCATGTGCAAACCGCCATTGATCGAAATATTGGCGCCGGTGATGTAACCGGCATCCTCGGAGGCCAGATAGGACACGAGACCGGCGACTTCGTCCGGTTGCGCGAGCCGCCCCATCGGAATCGTGGCCACGATCTGGTCGCGCACTTCCTGGCGTATCGCCATCACCATGTCGGTCGCGACATAACCGGGGGAGATGGTGTTCACCGTCACGCCCTTTCGCACCACTTCCTGCGCCAGCGCCTTGGAAAAGCCGTGCATGCCGGCCTTGGCCGCGGAGTAGTTGGTCTGCCCGAACTGGCCTTTCAGCGCGTTGACCGAAGAGACGTTGATGATCCGGCCCCAGCCGCGGTCGGTCATGCCCTCGACCACCTGGCGCGTGACGTTGAACACGCTATTCAGGTTGGTGTTGATCACATCGTACCAGTCGCTCTCCGACATGCGCTTGAACACGCCGTCGCGGGTAATGCCGGCGTTGTTGACCAGAATGTCGACCGGCCCGATGATGGAACTGATGCGGTAGAACATGTCGGCGCAGGAATCGAATTCCTCCACATTGCCCTCGGCCGCATGCACGGCGAAACCCTGCGCGCGCATGCTGGAGAGCCACTCGTCTTTCTTGTCGTAGCCCGGCAGACAATTGGCCACGACCTTGGCGCCGCCTGAGGCCAGCCGCTTGCAAATCGCGGTGCCTATGCCGCCCATACCGCCCGTTACGAATGCCACTCGGTCAACCATGTTCACTTCCTTCAAGAAAAGGTAATTCGAAACTCAACGTTCAACCGCCAGCGCGACGCCCATGCCCCCGCCTATGCACAGACTGGCAAAACCCTTCTTCGCGTCGCGCCGGATCATCTCGTGCAGCAGCGTCACCAGGATGCGGCAGCCGGAGGCACCGATCGGATGGCCGATGGCGATGGCGCCGCCGTTGACGTTGACCTTGTTCGTGTCCCACTTCATCTCGCGATTGACCGCGATCGCCTGCGCGGCGAAGGCTTCGTTGATTTCCATCAAGTCCAGATCGCCCACGCTCCAGCCGGCCTTCGCGAGGCACAACTGGCTCGCGGCCACCGGCCCCATGCCCATGATCTTGGGATCGACTCCGGCGGACGCGTAGGCGCGTATGGTCGCAAGCGGTTTCAGTCCTAGCTCCTGCGCCTTCTTCGCCGACATCATAATCACCGCCGCGGCGCCGTCGTTGATGCCCGAGGCATTGCCGGCGGTCACCGTGCCGTTCTTGTCGAACGCCGCGCGCAGGCCGGCAAGCGCCTCCAGCGTGCTGCCGTGCTTGGGATACTCGTCGGCGTCGAACACCAGCGCCGCGCCCTTTTTCTGCGGAATCTCGATCGGCAGGATTTCGTCCTTGAACTTGCCGGCCTTCTGCGCCGCCTCGGTCTTCAACTGCGAGGCGAGCGCAAACGCGTCCTGGTCGGCGCGCGTCACCCCGAATTTGGCGGCGACGTTCTCGGCGGTGACGCCCATGTGGTAGTTGTTGTACACGTCCCACAGGCCATCTACGATCATGGTGTCGATGAGTTTGGCATCGCCCATGCGAAAGCCGTCGCGCGAGCCGGCGAGCACATGGGACGAAGCGCTCATGTTCTCCTGACCGCCGGCGATGACGATCTCGGCGTCGCCCGCCTTGATCGCCTGCGCCGCGAGGTGGGTCGCCTTGAGGCCGGAGCCGCACACCTTGTTGATGGTCATGGCCGGCACCCTGTCGGGCAATCCCGCTTTGAGCGCAGCCTGCCGCGCGGCGTTCTGGCCCACCCCCGCAGTCAACACCTGGCCCAGGATGACTTCGGATATCTGCTCCGGCTTGAGGCCGGTCTTGGCGAGCAGTCCCTTGATCACATGCGCGCCCAGGTCGGACGCGGAAATCTTCGCCAGGGTGCCGCCGAACTTGCCGACCGCGGTGCGACCCGCGGCTACGATCACTACGTCATTCATTTGAACCTCCGTTAGCCATTTCTGAAAATTTCATAAAAACGATTCTTGCGGGAGCGAACCTGCTCTCTCCAACAAACCCGCACGTCAAACCCTCACCTTCACATATCGTCCCGGCGCGGGTTCGATAGCCTTGAACTCGGCGTTGCCCAATTTCTTGGGCGCTGCGCGCTCGCCCCCGGAAAAACCCCGCAGCCAGGCGTCCCAGTTCGACCACCAGCTGCCCTTAGTTTCCTTCGCGCCTGCGAGCCAGTCGTCCGCGCCGACGGGCAAATCTCCGCCGGTCCAGTAGCTGCGCCGGTTCTTGGCTGGCGGATTGATCACCCCGGCGACATGGCCGCTTGCGCCGAGCACGAAGCGCGAGTCGCCATGCAAATGCCGCGTCGACAAATAGGCCCCCTTCCACGGCACGATATGGTCTTCGCGCGTGGCCAGGATGTAGCTGGGCAGGCCGATCGCGCCCAGATCGGCCGGCACGCCGCACATGCTCAGCGCGCCCGGCTCGCGCAGCTTGTTTTCCAGGTACATATTGCGCACATACCAGCAGTACATGGGCCCGGGCAGATTGGTGCTGTCGGCGTTCCAGTAAAGGATGTCGAACGCCGCCGGCGTCCTGCCCTTGAGGTAGTTGTTGACTACGTAGGACCAGACGAGATCGTTGGCGCGCAGAGCCGAGAACACGAACGCGAGTTCCTTGCCCGGCAGGATGCCTCCCTGGCCGATCGCCGCTTCGCGCGCCGCCATGCTGGCCTCGTCGATGAACACGCCGATGTCGCCAGGATAAGTGAAGTCGAGCATGGTCGCGAGGAAGGTCGCGCTTGCCACACGATCCTCGCCGCGCGCGCGCAGCACCGCCAGCGCGGAGGCGAGCAAGGTGCCGCCCACGCAGAAACCCAGTGTGTTGATGCGGTCGGACTTGCTGATCGTTTGCACCACATCGACCGCTTTCAGCACGCCCTCGGCGATGTAATCGTCCCAGCCCAGCCCGCCCAGCTTGTCTTCGGTGATGTTGCGCCAGGAGACCATGAACACCGTGTTGCCCTGCTCCACCGCGTAGCGCACGAAGGAATTTTCCGGCTGCAGATCGAGGATGTAGAACTTGTTGATGCACGGCGGCACCATCAGCAGCGGCCGTTTGCGCACCTTCGCCGTCGCCGGCTTGTACTGGATCAACTGGATCAGTTCGTTTTCGAACACCACCTCGCCCGGGGTGACGGCAAGGTTGCGGCCGACCTCGAATGCGGACTCGTCGGTCATCGACACCCGCCCCAGCTCAACGTCCTCGATCAGCTGTCGGATGCCGCTATGCAGGCTCTCGCCGTTTGTGGCCAGCGCGAGCTGCAGCGCCTCGGGATTGGTCGCGGCGAAATTGGCCGGACTCATGGCGTCGATCAGCTGCTGCGTGTAAAAGCGCAGCTTGTCCTTGGCCGGCGCCGCCAACTTCGCTGTCTCCACCAGTTCCTTGAGAAAGCGGGAATTGAGCAGGTAGGCCTGGCGCAGATAGTCGTAATACGGGCTGTCGCGCCATTCGCGCCCGGCAAAGCGCTTGTCGGCATTGGCGTCCGGGGAGGCTGCTAGCGGGTCGGCAGCCCCAGCATGAACAGCCTGATCGGCGCCTGCGGCGCTTGCGGACTCTCGCGCAAGCATTCCCCCCCAGAGGGCCATTTGCTGCTGCACTAAGCCTGTTTGCAGGGCAATAAACCGGGTCGGATCGGCACTGTGGGCGGATACGAGAGTACGCCATAAGGTTTCGGCCTCGGAACCGGCCGGGAAGGCCTCGAAGAGACGCTGCAACAGCGCGCCGCCCGCTTGCATGAAGCTGCTCGATGCGTCTTCGGGGCGGTGTGTTTGCACGAACGCGCGGATCTCCGGTTGCGGTGCATCATGATCGCCCCGCGGTGCTCGGCCAGTCGAAAAGCCGACCCAAGCACAGTATTTTTGCACTGCAGCATTAATGCTGTCAAGGTGAAATCCGCGCGGCGAGGGCACGCTCGGGTGGATCGGCAACCGATCTCTGGGACGTCGTCTAAGCTATTGTTATAACTTACCTTATCGTCCAAGCATCCGCAGCATATGCGGGCCGAACACGACGATACCCGCGATCGCCGCGCCGATCGCCGCAACCAGCACCGCTCCGGCCGCTACGTCCTTGGCCCGGGCTGCGAGCGGGTGCCGCTCGGGGGAGGCCAGGTCGACCACGAATTCGACCGCGGTATTGAGCGCCTCGGCCGCCCATACGCAGCCGATCGCCAGCGCGATCAGCGCCCACTCAGCGGGAGAGATGCGCAGGAATGCTCCTGCTCCCACGACGAGGACCGACGCCACCGCGTGTATCCTGGCGTTGGGCTGGGTCTGCAGCAGCACCTTCAGACCGCGAAATGCGTGGCCGAAACTGCGCAGGCGTTCGCTCAAGTAGGGGAAGGGCATCGGAAGGGGCCAGATAGCGTCAGGAGGGAGACAGCGGAATTATGCCCGATAACAACGGGGCCGGACGCCGCGCGGCTCCACGCGGCTCCCGCTCATCGCTTGTCCTCCGCTGACGCCTTGCGTCGCAGAATCTCGTCGCGAAGCTGGCGAAAGCGGGCGCGGGTTTCGTATTCGACCAGCTTGCCGCCGATGATGGGCGGAAGCCAGACCTGGGGGATGGATTCCAGATGGTATTCGACGCGCGTGCCGCTCGCGTCGGCGACGAGCCGGGTGGTGGACTCGTTTTTCTTCATGTTGCCGCTGACCATGCGGCCGTGCAGTTTCTCGTACGGCGTCATGCGCACCTCGGTCACGGTTTCTATGTCCAAGAAAAAAGGCCCCATGCCCATGCGACCCTTTTGCGACACCATGAGGGTGTCATCGGTGCGTGACAGGATCACGCTCTTTTCCAGCTTCGAGATGAACTGCGTCGCGCGATCGTAATCCGTCACCACCGCCCACACCTCCTGCGGCGTGGCGCGGACATGGAAATTCACGTCGACGAAGACTTCCTCTTCCTGGATGCGAACGGCGAGGTTGATCGCATCGCCCGAGTCCGCGGCGGCATCGATTACGAAAATGCAAAGTAGCGCCAGCACGATGCTCAAGAAGCATCGCGGCATAGACATATAGCGGTGCGGCATCGTCGGCACGGCGCTGCAATCCTTAACAAGACAAGAAGAATTTCCATCGGAATTAGGCTTTTGTCAACGCGGTCTAGGCAGGTCTCGCTGCGGATAATACGCCTGCGTGCAAGGCAGGAGTTTGGAGCCTATAATCGGTTTCGGGGTCAATCTAAGGGAGACAACTATGCATCGTTCATTCTGGGTGGCAATGTGTTTTGGATTGTGGACCCTGCTCGCGGCGCCTTTCGCGTTTGCCAACGGGGTTTATCAAAGCGTCACCGGCGACGTGAAAGCGGCTTCGGGGACAGCGGCGCCGGCAAGCGTTGCGAGAAACCAGCGCGTACTCCCGGGGACGACCGTCACCACCGGACCCGGCGCCCAGGCCATCATCCGATTCGATGACGGGCACGCCGTCGTGCTCAACGAAAATTCGGAATTCCGCATCAATCAATACAGTTTCGACAAGGACAAGCCGCAAAGCGACAACATCGCAGTGCAGATCCTCAGAGGCGCCCTGCGTTCGGTCAGCGGCCTGATCGCCACGAGAAGCCGCACCGCATTCGCACTGGTTGCACCGCAGGCGACCATAGGCATACGCGGCACCGACTTCATGATCGCGCTGGTCAATCCGGCCTATCTTTCGGTGATTCAGGGCTCGATCGCCGCGACCAACGCCGCTGGGACGGCGACGTTCGCTGCCGGCGCAACGGCGACGGTGGCATCCTCCGCCGCCTTGGCCGTGGCCATTCCCGCGTCTTCGCTACCTGCTTCGGTGGCGGCATCGTTCAACAGCATGAGTTCTGTGGCAATCGGTGCCGCCGGCGCGGGCGCCGGCGGTGCGGGTGGGGCCAGCGCGGCGACGGGCGCAGCAGCCGGTGGGATCACGGCAGGCATGGTTGCAGCCGGTATCGCGGCGGTCGGCGTGGTCGCGGCAGCCACTTCCGATTCAACCGAGAACCAGTCGGTCAGTTCTCCGGCACCGAGTGGCACTACGGGAACGACCGGTACGAAATAGTCCTTTAGAGGACTACGACGACCCCACCCAATCCGTTGCGGCAATCGAGTTGCCGTAGTCGCACAACTCGATCAGGCAGGCTCGCAAACGTTTGCGTTTGCGAGCAGTTTGGTGTCACGCTTGCCATCAGATACACGGCGTCCACTCCGTCGCGTCCGACCATACGGTCGCGCCTTTGACCAGGGGTTTGTCGTCGACCACATGCGGTTGCCGGCCTGGATCGGCTATGCGCACGCCGATGCGGTCCGCTCTTACTTCGATCACCTCGCCGCGGATCCAGTCGCGGACCGCGATGCCGACCACCAAGGCGCGGCAGACCTTTACACCCGGCCTTCCGACCGCAACCAGCGCCTCGGCTTTCGCCCGCGCCTGAGCGATCGACATCGGCGTCGGCACGCAGCGCGGATCGAGGGGCGCGGAACCCGAAATGCGACACGCGGCTTGCGCGCCCGCCACAGGTTGCGCGTCGGCCGCAGTTTGCGCACTGGCCCCATGCGGAAACGCCGCCATCGAGAAGCAGCTCGCAAGCAAAGCGCGCATCAGCGTCACCCGCATACAGCCAATGAAGCGAGCGCCGAATGGTATGAGGATCACGTAACGCTCCGCATAATTGAGGCAATGCATCTGAAATGTCGGCATAGGCATCCGATATTTCACAAAATTCGGCACTAGAGGCTAGGAACCAAGACGATAGGAACGGACGTGCCCTGCCCGCCTTGGAGTTCTGTATTTCTCAGGTAACCGATAGCGGCACAGCTACTTCTCGCAGAGAAAGCGCGTCGAAAAACGCCGGGTAAGCCTATAAGCCTCACGGAATAAAATTCTCCAGCCCGGCCCCCGAGCGCAAGCCGTCGATGCTCTTGAAATGCGCGTCTAGCGTCAGCAACGCGGCACTATGCTCCAGGCTGCTGGCAGCAATCCACAGGTCGTTGGTGGGAATGGGCTGGCCTTTGCGGCGCAGCGCCGCATAGACCAGCGCGTAAATATCGGCCGTGGCGGCAGTGCTGGGCACCACCTGCACCCTGGTCGCGTTAAGAAACTGTGCCAGCTCGCCGCGATTGGCGCTCTCCCGCCCACCCGCGGCAAAGCCTGCCAACAGTTCACCCAACACGGTGGCGCACACAATGATGCTCGGCGCGTACTGCAGCACACCTAAAACCCGCTCGTCGCCGCGCTTGAACGCCGCGTAGGCGTTGGTGTCCAGCGCGATCGGGCGCATCGCCTAAGAACCCCAAAGCGCCGCATCGACCTCGGCAAAGGCGGCAGTGCCTTGCTCAAAAGCCTGTGCGTCTGCGTCGCTCCAAGTGCCGGCGAGCGCATCAAGGTCGTCGAATTTCCGCAACGCTTGCGGCTGGGCTGTTGTGTCATTGCCCTGCAACAGGCGTACGACCAAACTGTTAAGACTACTGCCCTCCTGCTCTGCCTGAAGCTTGAGCCGGGCCAGCGCCTTGTCGTCCAATCCGCGAATGCTCATCGTCGCCATGATATTACCAATGCATTCAAGTTGAGTGTATTGATAATATCAGCTTGACCTGAAACATTCAAACACCGGCCTCCCCTCCTCGTCCTACGCCTCGCCCCCCTCGCACCCGCCGCGCCCTCAGCCCCTCAGCCCTCAATTCAACTCCCAAGCCACATTCACCCCCTGCGGATGGATCATTACCCTTGGCGCGCCTTTCCTGGGTGCGCGCGAGGCTTCCCAGAACACTTTTCCGATTCCGTAGCCGAGCAGGCTGCCGGCCACGGTATCGGACACCCAGTGCTGGCGGCTGCCGACGCGGGCGAGATTGGTGAGGGCGGCGACGCCGTAGAGCCAAGGCATGTCGTATTGCTCCGCGAAAGGGGTTACGACCGCCCAGGCGACGGTGGTATGGCCGGACGGAAACGAGTCGTATCCGTCGGTTCCAGAGAAGGCCTTGAATTCGCGATTACCAAGCTCATTTCCAGGTCTTGCACGGCCGGTAAGGGCTTTCAGCCCAGTCACCGCGATTAAGGCCGTGCCGCCTGCTTCCAGCGCTGCATAGCCGGTGCGCGAACGCACCGGATCGCTGCCGTCCAGCGCCGCCACACCGGCACCGGCGATCGCCAGCCAGGGCAGCGCATTGCCAACCTTGTTCATGCCTTTCAACCAGCGGTTATCGGCATGATCCCTGGCAAAGTCGTCGCTGCGCCGATCAAGCGCGGCGCTCGCGAGCACCATGCCGGTCCCGACGACGCCGGCGCGCAGCCAGTTCGTATCCGCGGCCACGCGCGCCGAATCGGCAAAATCGCCGGCCAGTCGATTGACCGTACCGGGCACGGGCTGTAGCAATTCCGCAAGCTGCGTTGCTGGTGCGTCTGTCTCGCGGTCGTCCAGCCGGGCGAGCGGATCGCGCTCACTCACCGACGGATTGAGGTATTCGACCGCGACCGCATCCGCCAGGCCCGCGCGGCCGATTGCGCCGTTCAAGTAGCGCTCCAGTCGCAGCAGATCGACGAATTCGTAGCGCACCACCGGGTCGGTGAATAGCGCCAGCGTGACGCGCAGCTCGCGCATATCCAGGGGGCCGAGCTTCAGCGCCGTGCGCGCCACGCGCCCGATGGCGCGGCTGACCGGGGACAGATTGTTGGTCGACAACGCAATCGACAATCGATGCGAACTATCGTACGAAACCTTGATATTGCGGAACTCCTGCCGGTACAAGGCCTCGACCAGGCGCTGCTCGTAGCCTTGCGCATCGGCGGCCCATTGCTCCGTCGCCGGCTTCGGCAACACGCTGGCAAATAGATCAGGCCCTTTGGGCGGGGGCGTCCACGTCTCGCGCCGGTCCGAGGGGATGGCGGCATGGTTCGGTGTGGGCGCGGCCCTGATGCTCAAGGTGCGATCGTCGCGCAGATTGGTCAGATCGTACAGGCCGGTTCGCGCGAGCATGGCGCCACCGTCGCGGGTGAGCGGCTTCCAGATGAAATTCGCCGTCGTGCCGCTGGAGCGTGTAAGGAAAGCGTCGAACGGAAGACTCAGGAAGATGCCCTTGTCGAAACTGCCTTCGCCGAATTGTTCCGACGACATATTCGTCTTGGTGAAAAATCCGCCGAGCGCGACGCCGTTCTCGAACACACGCGAGACCTGCACTGTCGCTCCGATGTCTTTCGCAAGATAGCGGCCGACGCTCAGATTCGCCATCACGTTGTTCCACCCTGTATCCCAATATAGGGTGGCATGTCCTGTTGCCACACGATAGCCCGTTTGCTCCTCGGCCTTGTCAAACCCGAAGTCCTGCCTGAAATTGCGCTGCTGCACCGCGTTCACGTCCACGCCGAACGCCACCCGGCTGGCGAACGGCCGGTACAGCCACTCGCCGCCTACCCCCGCGAACATGTCCTCGATGTAGCCGCCGTAGAGGCTGTAGTACTGATTCTTGTCGAATCTGCCCATGTGGGTAAGCTGCAGATTCGGCATGGTCAGCGGCCCGTAGGTCAGGTATTCGCGCAGATGTGTCCGCACCCTGGGCGCGCCGATACTGCTGGTCGGCGGGTCGTAGCGAAATTTGTCGTAGTTGTCCAGCAGACGCAGGCGCAGGCTGCCTTGCAGCCATGTGTTGTCGCCGAGCCGCAGCTTCACCCGCTCCAAGGCGGATAGCTGATACAACACAAAGCCGTCCGGCCCGCCCAGCGTATGCCGGTAGTCCGGTCCCAGATTCGATTCGAAGCGCGGCCGGACGGACTGATACAGCGCGGATTGCGCGGCAGTCTGTCCCGGTGAACGCGCGATGATCGCCTCGCGTTGCTCGTGCAACGGCAATGGCCGGATCTGCTGCGCGACCCAGGCGTCGCGGTCGATCACGTGTTCCGCCATATCGACTCCGCCCTCGCTGTAGGCGAGGACGAAACGATCCACCGCTGCCGGGGCATCGCGGTGCAGCACCGCAGCGACCCGATCGGTGCGCTCGCGCCAAAAGCGGGCCCGGGCGCCGTCTATTTCCAGCCGGATTTCACGTCCGAATTGCTCGATGCGCTGGACACGCCATTGGCTCTGAATCTCGATATCACGCGTGGTCGCCGCCCAGTCCGGCGCCTTCTGCGCACGCATGGACGTCACCGGCACGCGCGGAGGATCGCTCAATTTGAGCATGCTGATGCCGTCCAGCTGCGTATGCAAAGTGATGCCCAGCATCGCGGTATTGCCGCGCTCCACACCCAGCGTCACATCGACCGATCGATTCGCGCGATAAACCGCGCCGAAGTTCCAGGGCGAGCTTTGGCGCAGATTGTTGGACTGCGGCTCGTGCTGGTAATCGTTGCCGTCGTACTCAAGTTTCAGAATCAGCGGCTTCCAGGGCGTCTGGTATTGCACCCCACCGAACAGCGCAGTCGGCCCTCTGAAATAACTATTGAGCGCGAAATTGCCGCCTTGACCGGTGTCGGCCTTGCGCGTATCGAATGCAGAGCTAATGCCCGATAGCGGATTGCGCAGATTGCCGCGGCCGCCGACGTAGCCCCAACCCAAGCCTAGGCTCCAGTCGAACGCGCCAGTGCGCTTGCTCGCCACCAGGTACTCCCCCGAGAACAGCCCGGTTCCGGCTATGTCCCGCAGTCCGACCGCGACTTGCGGGACATAGGCCGATTCAGTTACAAGCCGGAACTTGGCGTCCAGGCTCTTGTCTTTGTACGCCTGGCTTCCGCTCAATGCCTCCGAACCGTATGGGATATTGCTCACATTGGTATAGCGAAACCCCGCCTCCAGCCAGTCGAACGGCTGAAACATGATGTTGCCTTGCGTGTAGGGATAGGCCCGGCTCATATTGAACGTGAAATGGCCGGTGTTCTGCATCCTGGCGCTCGGTGTCTGTAGAAGTCCTGCGCCGCCCCAGTCGCTCGCCGTCACTACCAGACTTCTGGATCGCGCCGGGATGGTTTGACTATTCATCTGCAAGGCAACAGTTTCGTTTTGCCCAGCGGCAGGATCAGCCGCCGGCCCCTGCGTCGCCAAGAACGAGATCAGCCTGTACGAAAACGCCTCCGGCCAGCCACCGTCCCGAGGCGGAGCCCAGATCCACGCTCCCGGCGCAGGCTCGTCCTGCGCTTCAGAATTCCACAACCCGGCACCGAACCGCTGCACTCTCCCATCCGGCTGCGCCACCCACGCCCAGTCCACACCCTGCCAGGTCCCCGGGCTGCAGGCCCTGACATAGGCTATCGCTTCACTCCCGGGGGTATGCATCACTGCGCAGCGCGAACCGCCCGCAGTCACTACCGTCACGCTGCGCGGACGCTCAGGCAAGACCACGCTATGCCCAGGCTCTAGAATCGGATCGCGGTTCGGATTTGCCTGCAACCAGCGCGCGTCCGGCACCGCCACCGGGACTCTCCCGGTGACCGGCAGTGCGGCTATCCATCCCCGCAACCGCGCCGCAGTTTCCGCGTCAACTCTGAGTCCACCGACCTGCCCCGAAAGGCGCCTGAGCAGATCAAGTCGCAACTCACCCTGCGAAGGCCTCTCGCCCGGCACGCGCCAACTCAATCCAAGCGGGTAGGCATTCGGCGTGACCGGCTGCTCCAGCAGCCAGTCGCTCAGCCGTCTAGGCGCACCCTGTCCAATTACAAACGACGGAAAAGAGACAAGTAACGCAGTAATCGCTATGGTAAGTAGTCGCGGGGGCGCGCTCGCGCCCTGAAAGAAGTCCCCTTGGGGGGCTCGCGAATATCGTCTAGCGTCAGCAAAGCCGGATTTCATTACCTCTTCCCAACCACACTCTGCTCCTGCACCGGCCACCGCTGCCAGCTAAAACACAGCCCCTTCTCCAAGCACTGCTCGCCATAAACGACCACTTCCTTCCCATCCTGCATTTCCACCGCGTACCGCGCCGGCGGCAACACCTCATTGCGGTCAACGCCTCCCGCTTCCAGTCGCTCCTCAAACCAGATAAAACCTTGCGGATCCAGCCCCTGCAAATCGCTCTTCCGTGGTTGCGACACTACACGCACCGACATCGCATCCCGCACGCCCAAGCGATACCCCGGCATCACATCCCGCACGCGATTCCAGCGATGCGCCTGATCGCTTCGCGCCAGCGCTGACCACGACGGAAGCGCAGGCATAGAGACGCTGCGCCATTCGGTAGTGAGGCCAGTCGCACCGACTAGTCGACCATTTTGCAGGCGCAACACTTCCCGCTCGGCGCTGTACCAGACTTCTACTGGCCCCGACGAGTCGACATCCTCATAGCCGAGCGCAAGCAAGACCACTCGGCCGGCAATAGTAAGCCTGAGATAGCGAAAATTCGGATTGAGGCGAGCGCTCGCGACGTTATCCGCGCCACCGGCGGCTTGGCGCAGGGTTTGCAGCATCGAATTGCTGGCGGGAGAACAAGAGGCCAGGGCAACAAGCGACGAAATTATCGCCGCCCGTACCACCGTGGCGATATCGGTAGAAGATCGAGGTTTTCCGGAAGCAGGCATTGGCGGCATATTGCGTCGCGGGCACTCAGCGCGACTTCGACCGAATACCCCACCGCACTAGAGTTCCTATCCAGATTCAGAAAAGGGCTGGCAACAACGGCTCAACACAAACATACCCGAGTTCCGATCCGTGGAACCCCTCTAGACTTGGCGGACTTGCCATAAAGCCAGCGAAATGTTGCGCCGGCAAAGCACAAAAACAAAAAATCCTTGGCTAGTATCGCCAAGGATTTTCTGGAAGAAATGACTGCTTACTTTGTACCGGTTGTGCCTGTCGTTCCAGCCGCAGCCGGAGTCGTGACTGCATCATCAGTGGAAGAAGATACCGCAGCCGCTACCGCAACTACCGCGACTGCCGCTGCAACCATCCCTGCCGTAATTCCGCCAACCGCAGCCGCGGATGCACCACCTGCGCCAGCACCACCAGCACCACCAGCACCACCCTGTCCTTGTTGTTGCGCCAATGCGCTACCTGCAACGAACATGGACGCAACCAAAACAGCTAGCGCTTTTTTCATTTTATCTCTCCTGTTTATATCTAAGCAAAAACCGAATTTGAACGGCAAATTCAAATAGCGGAAGGGTCATTATCCACAAAAATCGGAAAGTTGCAAGCCAGGCAGAACCGCCCGAAACGCACTATCTAATTTGCATTATCCACAAGAAATTAGAATGTTGCAAGCCCGCAACAGACCATATTTCGGTAATTTTTGGGGTTTGTCGCGTAAAAACAACAAAGAAAACACCAAGAACATATAGAACATATAGAACATACACCGCAGGCTTGAGCGATAAGTGAGGGAAAGAAATCACGCCAATAGGTGCTTCTTGACCTTCCAATGCTGAGCCTACGCAAGCCCGAAGAATGGAAAAACAAGTATCGCATACATATACGCCACGAATTCACCGACCAACGTACGCACGCCCTGACTAGAATTCCACCAACATGTCGGATCATAGCTTCTATCTTCTACGGCGATGATACCCACTTGCGGACTTTCGCCAAATGCCCTCTGGAAAAGTAGCCTCGACCGTCTGGCGTGAACCCCGATGGACACAACATCAACGCCCTTGTGGATTGCACCGTCTTGATACAACGAGGCTCTTAGGGCTAGTGCTGAAGCATATGTCCGATCGCGCCTCACCGACGGTGAGGGTACGGCTTGGACTACATCTTTACTCATACCCATTCGCATCAATTTAGTAGCGCCTAATACAGCATACGTCCCGTATTCACGCATATCCTCTTCACTATCAGTGGGCCCCCCAGTAACGTAGAGCTTTTCGTAACGATGCTGCATGAATTCGTCTCTTGCAACTCTCAACACATATTCAGGCACCCATCCTTCAACCACCAATACCCCTGTTCGAACAGGATGGCTAACAGCGAAAAACTGATGCGCTGTCAAAACTAAGATAGACAACAGCGCAACGCTCAGGATTGAGAAAAGGAAGACACCTCTAAGCGTAGGGATAGGAACTTCACGGTACCGAACCAGCCCCCAAAACGCCTTTTGGACTTTCATCTTGACAGTAGATCTAGTCTAGGCCAACTGGTCAAGGTAGTACTGATGAATGTTCGATCCAGAGTGCGGTATCATTTGCATATCTTCTTCACATATCACCATGTTTGCATCATGCCAAGCTAACTTGCATGGCTGCAATTCCTCAGTCAGATTCACTCTTAACACAAGCAATGAAATTTAACACGTCCAATATGACTAAAAGACTAGCCCGCCTAGCATTGATACTCTTGATCGTCGGCTCCGTCACCGGCATCGGACAACTCTTACGCAACGAGACTTACTACCCGCTTGTAGTCGTTGATGCCGCCGACAACCTTACGCTAACCTTTCTGCAACGGCCGACACCAGACAGCAACGCATGTTCGGTCCTGGCTGCCAATATTGCGAGTCTGATGCACGCAAACTGCCCTGGGTGCACGGTGACGAGGCAGCAGTGCACAGCGGATTTGACAACTGATCTGACCGAGCTTCTTTCCGAAAGGCCTGTACCTTTGCCTTCTGCACGCATACTCAATGGTGTTATTGCGTATGCCCACCCCGATCCGAAGACCGCACTTGCGATCTGCCTAGAAAGCCAGCGACAATCTATTGCAAGCGAAAAGCAGGCCCAAGTTCTCTGCGATCCCGCCAATACGCCACGACCGCTTCCTTCGTCCTACAACAAAACTGCCGAAGCAACACAAGCTGCGTTCCATTATTTTGCACAGTTCGTTTCCGTGTTTGCAGCTTGCCTTGGCATCTACCTTATCATTCAGTTCTTTTCTGTCCGCAATCCCACTGACACCCTCGGCACACCTGCTGCCACAGTAGTCGATCTCAAGATAACAAATCTCATCAAGCGCATTGCAGACATCCTGATATCGCTCCTATTGCTTTCTGCTTTAATACCGATTCTCGTCCTCGTCTCTGCGCTCATTTTTGTCTTGGAAGGTTACCCCATCTTTTATGTTTCGAAGCGGTTCATTTCCTTGGATCAGTGCGTATCGATATTGAAATTCAGGACCATGGTCAAAGATGCCACCTCGCCCAAGTATCGCTTGCGCGAGCGCTTTATGAGAGACGGCTATCTCGACATCCCGCTGAATTGCGAGGTATATACCCCAATCGGAAGGTTCTTGGAGAGAACGCAACTCGTCGAAGTTCTCCAATTATTCAATATCCTCTTCCACGGGATGAGTCTGATAGGAAACCGCCCCCTTCCTCGCGAGAACATCATGCTGCTAAAGCAATTCCCCGGTTGGGAAGGCCGATTCTTCAGTCCCGCAGGCTTAACCGGATTGTCACAAGTCGTCGGGAAGTTGAACCAGACACCACTGCAGCGCATGGAACTGGAATGCCTGTATTCGAGCACTTACAAGGAAAAGGGTGGAAACATACTCCTGTGCGATTTATTTATTGCCTATTTTACCGTCAGGCTCCTATTTTTCGGAAAACCACTCTCGTTCGACGGAGCCAAACGTCTGATAATGTCTGCAAACGGCAAGTGAACAAATGCATAACTGGTAAAACTCTACTCACCGTGGGAAACTCCCTCTAAGCAGCATGCACATTCTCATTCTTGGCGCATCATCGTTGGTCGGGACCGCATTGGCCCAAGCATTTGCACCTAAGAATGCTTTGACTCTTGTTGGTCGAAATGCCGCCAACTTGGCAGACGCCGCCCAGAAATGCGGCGCTTCCGGTGCTGCGCTTGTCGATTGCGTTTCACAGGACTTTTCACTGAACGTGGATTGTGTGTTGCAGGCCATCGAGGGGATTCGAATCGACTTGCTCATCGACGCTGCATCTGCGACTTCTGGCAAGAGGGATTCTGAAATTCAATCAAACGAAATGGCCGACCTCGTATCCGCGGACTTCTCGTCCAGAACAAAGATAATTGACCATATCCTCCGTAATCAGACGGACGCTCCGGCGGTAATCCTTATATCCACAATACTCACGCTGGTAAAGAGCCCGGGACGATCGGTTTACACTGCGCTCAAGGTTTTGTACGAAACCTATCTGAAGAAGATACGTGACAAGCGCCCAGAATTTAACCTGCTAGTGGTCTATGTCGGAACAGTCATTGACGCGAAGAACGAATCGGACAAACCAAAGAAGCTCGCGTCGGCCGTTTTCGACGCCTTTGCTAGAAATAGGCGAAGACTATTTTATGGCGTAAGCGGCATGCTCTTTCTCGGATTGTTCTACTTTCAGCCGATTGCTTTCTATTTGGTAACTCTGGCACAGCGCAAGATCAGACAACGATCCGGTTGAACCCGCTAGGCACTAGGAGCCAGGAGCTAAATCCTAGATCCGAATCGGCATGACGTCGTAATAGGTATATTGGCTCAATCAGGGAATATCTGGCGGTAGAACGCATCAAGTATTTTGCGTTTGGCCATATGTTCGACAACGTAGATGCGGCCCATCCGCGCCATCTCACCGCGCCTCGATGGATCAACGGACAATTCCTGAATCGCCTTTTCCAGAAGATTCTCGTCGCGTGGAATGCAAATGCCCGCGCCCGATACGGACATCACACGGTCAATCGAACTGCCCACCGGTGCCGTAATGACCAATGGCCTCGAACATGCCATGATGTTGAACATCTTTCCAGGCATGACCAAGTCGCTTACTTCGTCCCGCTGAACAATGACATGCAGATCAATCGCCGAGAGCAAGGCTGGCAAATCATCTTCGGATTGAAGTGGTGCCAATGTTACGTTGCTAAGATTGAGTTCGCGCACCAGTTGCTCTATGGCCGACTTGGCCGGACCATCACCGCAAATGAGAAAGTGCGTGTCATCGCGCGCCTTCCCATGAAAGCGGCGGGCCATTTCTACCAAGATCTCGATACCCTGCTTTCGAGCAAGATTACCGGAATAGCCAACGATGAATCTGTCCGCTGGCAAACCTAGCCGATTGCGCATCGTCAAACTAATTTCAGGCGCTTTTTCGACTAGCCGGTCTACATCCACCCAGTCAGGGAAAAGTTCGCAGCGCGCCCGGCTCAATCCCTTTCGCTTGAGACGCTGTACCATCGCAGCGCTGACGCCTGTAACCAGATGGGCGCGATCAAGCAAGAAACGTTCTACCCAATAGAGAAGGCGAAGAATCTTACCGAATCGGATTATGCCAAGGGTTTCTGCAATGTCCACTTGCAGATCCTTGACCATCACTACCTTGCGCGCATTCCGCATCGGCAGAAGAAGTACTGAACAAAGAATCAGGGGCGGCGCCGTTATCAATATTGCGTCGGCGCCGGCGAGTGCAATATGGCGCAAAACCAATGGTAGGGAAAAGAGAAAGAACAGAATCTCGGAGATGATGCGCTGTCCGAAACCTGGTCCGCGCGGAACGTAGGTTGGTACCCGCCAGATGTTGACGCCATTGCGCTGCTCTCGCGAATACGAGCGATACGCATAGCCGGGAAATCTCTTCCAAGTTGGATAGAGCGGCGCGGACGTTAGGACGTCTACCTGGTGGCCATCGGCAGCGAAGCTTTCTGCCATTTCAGTCGTATATCGGGGGATCCCGATCGGCTCTGGAAAGTAATAACTTCCGTAGACGAGAATGCGCTTTACGCTCATTTGGCGACGCTCCTTACGCCGTATATTCCGGCGTTCCTAAGTTATTCGGGCTTGCCAATTCTGAAAACCCGATGTCGCTGACCATTGAATCGTCCAGAGGCCACAGCGGTGCGATTACGAAGGCATCTTTCTGCACTCGGCTCGCTGAAAAAGGGCATCCATCTCGATAATTTCGCCCGTCAAAGGTGAAACGTGGAAGTTCAATGGGCGGATGAACTTGAATCCTGCCTGCAGCATCAATTCTGAAATACCTTGGAAATCCATTTCCCCATCGTACAAATCGGCAAACGTAACTTCCATCAATACCCACTCGACTTGGCGCAAGAAATCAGCACCACCGCGAATAACTTTGTCCTCGGCCCCTTGCACGTCGATCTTGACCAAAACCGGTTCGTCGAGCTTTCGATTTCGGAAAAGTGCGTCAAGCGTGCTGATCGGCACTTTGATTTCTTCCACAACAGTTGATTGCGGGAACGCCGAAATACGATCTTGGCCAAGCGTGAGCATCGAACTGACTTGCGAGTCCTTGTTACGGTGAAACACAGCTTCGCCAACGTAGTCGCCTACCGCCGTAACCAGCACGTCAACACCTTCGGACTTCAGGTTCGCGCGCAGTCGCACCGCAGTTCTGGCATCCGGTTCGATTGAGACAATCTTTGCACCTTCAAATAGCCTGGATGCCGCGACGGCGAATTGACCGACGTTCGCGCCAATGTCCACTACCGTCTTTGGAAGGATACCGGCGTGCTTCAATCGTGTGACAATCAAGAACGATGCAATTGAGAATTTCGGCCATCCTACAAGACCCTTGATCGCGCCATCAATTTCCAGCACGGCCAGAAGCGATCGAATTCTTGACAGCAACATTTCCTAGCCCTTTGCTTTCACTGGCAGAGGGCGGAGACCTTCGCTAACAAGGCGGATGCCCTCTGCCAACCCGATTCGGGGGCGCCAGAATTGCAGGATTGCAGGGTCGGCTTCGTTTCGCTTATCCCTTTGCAGGTCATCCACTTCCTTGGCTGGATTAATTCGCGTCCCAGGGTAGATTTCCGAAACGATCGTCGCCACCTCGAGAATTGAGTTCCAAATGAAATTGGTAACGTGCAATTCGATCGTGCGAGGGATCGCTTCATAGCGCTCGGATAAAATGTCCAGGCAGGCTGAGCAATCGTCGGCATGCAGGAACTGCCGCACCTCGGTTCCGTCTGTCATCATATTGATTTCCCGCGCATCGCGTGCCTTTAGTAGAAAGTCGGTAATCACATGCGACTTGTTCATGTCGTGCTCAACACCGTACACATTCCAAAACTTAACCACCAGTCCTCCGAGCGCCCGGGTATATGACTCACCCAGGGCCTTAAGAATGCCATAAGGCGAGTACGACATATTGGACATCTGGCTCGAAGCGAAGATGAAAGGCTTCTTCGTTTCCTTCAGCATTTTGAATGTGTACTCCATCAATCTTGTATTGTTTGAGAGAAATTCCTGCTGATGCTGATAAGTCTTCAGATAGCGCGAACCGCCTACGTCGAACGCTAGAAAATGCACGAAGTCCGCCTGCTCCATCCGGTTTCGAAGAAGCTGGTTTTCGGGAAGCCGCAAGTCCTCTTCCGGTGTATTCTCAAGATCGAAGTCCAGTACAGTCGCGCCCTTCTTTCTGCAGTAACTGGCGAGAGCCATACCGATTTGCCCGGATGATCCAAGAATCAAGTGCTTCATATTTTGATCTTCTATGATGGTGGTTGTTACATCAATATCGCAACAGCGCTTCCGCCACGACACGGACAAGAGCGATCGTGAACTCTCTTCATCCGCATAGCGTGCAGAATCCGAATGACTCCGGATGGCCCATTGGCAGCTATTCCAGCCCCGCTACTTGAATTTACCTTGGGACGCCATGACTTGCGCTTCAATCCAGGTATATGTACGCCGAATGCCATCTTCTAGCTTTTGGGTAGGCCGCCATTTGAGCTTTTCCTGGATTAGCTTGTTGTCGGAGTTGCGTCCCCGCACCCCAAGCGGTCCCGAGATGTTCTTGCGTTGAATATTCTTGCCAGCAATACGAGCAACCATTGCTACTAGATTGTTGATGCTGATCATCTCGTCCGAGCCTATATTGACAGGGCCACTGAAGTCTGAACGCATCAACCTAGTGGTTCCCTCAAGGCACTCGTCAACGTATAAGAACGAACGCGTCTGAAGTCCATCGCCCCAAACCTCGATCTCTCCTCCATCCGGAACCATCGCGACTTTTCGGCACATGGCCGCCGGTGCCTTTTCTCTCCCCCCCTGCCAGGTTCCTTGAGGTCCGAAAATGTTGTGGTAGCGGGCAACGCGGGACTGGAAACCGTGATTCCGAGCGTACGCGAAATAAAGGCGCTCGCTGAAAAGCTTCTCCCATCCATACTCGCTGTCCGGATTGGCTGGATAGGCGCTGTTCTCTGCGCAGTTTGGATTGTCCAGGTCCAACTGGTTGTGCTCCGGATACATGCACGCAGAAGACGAGTAGAAGATTCTCTTGCTGTTACGGCGCATACATGCCTCCAGCACATTGAGATTTATGAGCGCCGAGTTATGCATGATATCGGCGTCGTTCTCGCCAGTAAATATGAAGCCGGCCCCGCCCATGTCTGCTGCAAACTGATAGATTTCATCAAATTTCTGGTCTATCGCTTCGCGGCAAATGATTGGATCACGCAAATTGCCCTGAATGAAATCATCCGCCAGGGTGGTGGAAAATTCCGGATACTTCAGGTCAACGGCACGCACCCAGTAGCCCTCGCTTTTCAGCCGGGCCACCATATGTCCACCGATAAATCCACCGCCACCCAATACCAATGCTCTCTTTAGCGCCATCTCAATTCCTCAAAGGTTATTGCCTGCCATATTTATCATCGAACCTGACAATGTCGTCTTCACCCAAATAGCTGCCCGACTGCACCTCTATGATTTCTAGTTCCGTCTTGCCAGGATTCTCCAGACGGTGTCTTACACCCAAAGGAATATACGTCGACTGATTCTCAGAAATGACGAAATTTTCCCCCCCTCGAGTGACCCTGGCCGTGCCCCTGACGACTATCCAGTGTTCGGCGCGATGGTGGTGCAGTTGCAGGCTAAGCGAAGCGCCCGGCTTTATGGAGATGCGCTTTACCTGAAACCGGTCTCCGGTATCGACCGAATCATACGAACCCCAGGGCCGGATCACGCGGCGATGTTCTGTCGCCTGATAGGTATGGCTTCTCTCAAGTTCGACAACAATCTCCTTGACACTCTCCGTATGATTCCGATCGACAACCAGAATCGCATCCATAGTATCGATGATCAGAAGATCCTCCGTTCCCAGCGCCACGACAGGCCGATGTGGTGCGTGTACAAAGGTATTTTTGGAACCTTTAATCAACCCCATTCCGACTAGGGAGTTGCCAAAGCTATCTTTTTCAAATAGCGCGGCCACGGCGCTCCACGAACCTACATCGCTCCATTGGTGGTCGAACGTGACTACCGCAATTTCTTTATGCTTCTCCAATACTGCGTAATCTATGCTTTCGGAACGACAGGCTGCGAAAGCCTCCTTTTCAAGACGGACAAAATTTCCGTCCTTCTCCTGATGGCTAACAGCTTTCTCAGCGGCATTGAGAATATCGGCAGCGTACAACTGAAGCAGTTCGAGCAGTTTGGAAGCCTTTACCAGGAATATTCCTGCATTCCACAAGTATCCGCCTTGGATAAACAACTCCCTCGCAACCTCCACCTCAGGCTTCTCGATGAACCGGTCCACCCGATTGACCGCCCCGACCGGCTCGCCTTTGGAGATATACCCATATGCAGTACTCGGAAAATGGGGTACCACTCCAAAGGTTACGATGAAACCGTTCTCTGCGGCGTCTATTCCCTGTTTGACCGTGGTGACAAATGCCTGTGCATCGGGTATGTGGTGATCTGCGGGACAAAAAAGCAACAAATCTGCGGGAAGCGCATTCAGCGCTGCGGCGGCCATCGCTGCCGCGGTGTTGCGAGCCACCGGCTCCAGAATCAGTGTCCCCGACACTCCTGCCTTATCGAAGCTATCGGCAAGAAAAAAGCGGTGCTCATCACTCGCGACGCAGGTGATTTCAGAGCCTAACAGCTTGACTCGTTCCAACGTCAGGTGCAGCAGGCTCTTGTCCCCGAAAATAGGGACGAACTGCTTTGGAAAGGACCTTCGTGAAAGCGGCCAAAGGCGAGTGCCCGAACCTCCGCAAAGTATTACAGGACGAATAGGAATAATCACCAGGGCCAGCTAACCATAAGAGGAGTCATACCGAAGGAAAAACCAAGCGGGATTAAGCACGACATTTGCGCTGCGCGCTCATGGCAGCCGGACTCGCTCCACCCCCACTTGCCTCCGTCACTTTGATTGTTTTCCAGCTTCTTTTCTTTCCGGCTCATTTTACCTCAAATTTACACCAAGAATAACCGCTGCGGAGCAGAGCAAATCGGTCGCGAACCAAGACGAAGAACCGATTAATTCTGCCTGCCGCCGACTTGCCTAAGCCGTCAAATACGGGTTGTTCAGCACTTCCTTTACCCTATTTGTATTCAACTCATTTCTGGTCGGATGATCCAGAATATGACACTGATAAATATGATCAATCCAGCGGGCATTTTTGAATAATCGATGCCCACGCAGGAAGGGATGCTTTTCGATTGGCCTCATTTGATGATTGCCCGTGAATTCGTGGACTGCCCCCTGTTCCCCGCAGTAGGAATTATGCGAGGGGTCCTCAAGATCATCCAAATAGATGACGACTCGAGGCAGATAGTTCCTTGAATCGTGCTCCAGCACTTTCAAAGCATCGACGGTAGAACTGTAGTAATCGACGTCGATCGATATGAATCCTATCGGCGCGTCGGCAAAGCTCTTGGAGGCGAATTTCTCTACAGTTTCCGAGATGGGGCCCAGTACGACTTGCGTATTTTTGTCTAACTTGACCGACAGCTTTTCAAAATCCATCGGATAGTCGCCTACCTGATAGAGTTCCGGATGGTCCCTGAAGGACGTGGGCGGGGGCATTCCCTTCCCGGTATCGAATCCATAGACATCAATGCCGATTCCGGTCAATTCAGTTACTTTTTCCGCGATCTCCTGCAAATTCAATAGCCCAGCTCCTGCGGCCACTCCGAACTCTATGACCGATGTCCGTCTATATCCGAGCGCTTTCGCTTGATCTGCGATATTGAGCAAAGCGTATGCATGATGATGTCGAATAATGAGATCGAACTCGACCTTCTGCCGGTAGTTGCCGAAAGCCGCGACTATTAGGGCCAGCAAGTTCAGGTGCAACGGTTCTGTAAATCGCTCGTAAAGCAGTCTTTTCCAGATGTGCCTGTTCTTCAGTCTTGTTTTTAGAAAGACAAAATTTGACATGGTGAAAACTTCTCCTGATGATTTCCTATTCCAAAAAATGCAACCAACGATATTTCCGCCTTCCGACTTGCCGTCAGGTATCCGAGCCCGAGAATGTAAAGAATCCCATTACTCTCGAGCTGACTGCAACAATCCCGCTTCTTAACCCTCTCCAATCAAAAGAAACCATCGCCTTGGCGGTATGGAAAAGGTGAAATCCAATTGACTTTGAAAAAAGTAACAGGATTGGAATAGAAACGTGCTTTCTGCATATGGCGCCGAATCCGAGCCCGTAACTGAAGGCCTTCTTATCCGATAGCACGTGCCTGTTCAATTCCGGGTGCAGCACATGAATTTCGGGGCGGTACATGGCTTTTCGACCCGCCCTGACATTTCGAATGACGAATTCGACGTCTTCATAGCCGCCGAATCGTTTGCCCGGGCCCAACCGGGGGTCGAAATGCATGCCCTCGTACGGTTTGACAAACAGCGCGATCGCGGAACCAAAATAGTAGCTGTTATGAATGTCAATGCGCCGGCTCTCGCTTGGCCAGCGACGCATTACATCCTTCCGTAGCTTTCGATCAATGATTTTTCCGTGAAAAATCTCCACATCCAAATTGTCTAAGCTGCATTGCAGCACCCGTGCGAGAGTGTCGGGATAGTACTCACAATCGTCGTCCGGAAATGCAACAAAATCGCCTCTCGCGATGCGCAAACCTTCATTCCGGGCATGCGAAGTTCCCTTTTCGCGCAACTTTACGTGTACTACATTCAATCTGCCCTTGAATCGTTCGATAGTGGGAGTCAGATCGATGCGATCGTTCTGGTCGACGACAATGATCTCGAACAGCGTCCAAGGAATCTCCTGAGCGGCCGCGCTGTCCAAGTATGCGGCCACCTCGGCGTCCCGGCCGTACGTCGCCATGATCAGGCTGAATCGAATCCCATCCACACTTCATTCCTCTCAATGCGCTGTTTATGTCCGTCTTGCAAAGCGGCGCTCGCCGGACTTGCGCCCCTCCGATATACCCGTTGCGAGACGGGAAGCGCTTGCCTCGCTGCAACATTCTTTCAAGTGTATGGCGCAGGATCAATTGGTCGCCGCAAAATGATTGAACGCTCGAAGTTCCTCGACCGTAAAGAAAAGCGGATTGGTACCGGAACTGTATTCATAGCCCTGAGCGACTAACCGACCGGCTTCCCCCAATGCATTTGCGGTGTATACAGGACCTTCCCCGCCCCAGAATCGAATGGCAGGCTGGATTACATAGTGATCGTCAAACTCCAGCGTCAAGTGCGAATCGTCCTGCGGGCACATCACCTCGTGCAGCTTTTCACCGGGCCGGATGCCGACAATACGCGTGGGCATGCCCGGCGCCATGGCCTCTGCAAGATCGGTCACGCGGATCGACGGAATCTTGGGCACGAAAACCTCGCCGCCCCGCATGCGTTCGAAATTCTTCAACACGAAATCGACCCCTTGCTGCAGGGAAATCCAGAAGCGGGTCATGCGTGCATCCGTGATCGGGAGATCGCTCGCCCCGCTGTCTATCAATTTCTGGAAGAAAGGCACGACCGAGCCACGCGAGCCAACCACGTTGCCGTACCGAACCACGCTGAAGCGGGTGGGGCGGTCTCCGCTCATGTTGTTGGCGGCGACGAACAGTTTGTCGGAGCATAGCTTGGTCGCACCATAGAGATTGATCGGGTTGGCGGCCTTGTCGGTGGAGAGCGCGATTACCCGGCGCACCTTGCACTCCAGCGCCGCCTGAATCACGTTCTCCGCGCCGTGGATGTTGGTGCGTATGCACTCCATCGGATTGTATTCCGCCGCCGGCACCTGCTTGAGCGCCGCCGCGTGGATGACATAGTCCACCCCACGCATCGCCATGGTAAGCCGGTCTCGATCGCGCACGTCGCCGATGAAGAAACGCATCGTGCCTTCTTGAAATTCCTGATGCATTTCGAATTGCTTCAGTTCGTCGCGGGAGAAGATAATGATTTTCTTTGGCGTATATCTCTTCAGCAGCGTCCTGACATATTGTCTGCCGAAGGACCCCGTGCCGCCGGTAATGAGTATGGTTGTGTTATTGAACATGTTTTGATATCCGGGCCAAAAAGCTACTCTCGAAGCAGGCGCGAGCCGCCGTCAATCGGTAGAAGCGAGGTTAGACCACATACTCCCATATGTTATGTCCCGATGCCTGGAACATCGGTTCAGGTTAAAAAGCGAATCCAATTCGACGAAGGGCGCTTGGACAAATCAAACCTCACGTCGCGTCAATATAGGCGCGCTGAGGCAGCGTATACTTTACAATTCACCCGCTAGCGCCGGCCCCGTTCTTGCCCGTTTGCGCGCATACATCACGATCGCCAGATGCAGTGCAAATAGCACCAATCCACCGGAGTTCTTGAGCGCCTGGTTGTAGTGCGCGGTTGATGCCAGCCACAGCACGCACAGAAATGCGTTGATCGAAGCGAGGGTGTGCCATTTGATCGCCTCGCCGGCACCGGACTTGCGATCCAGATCCATCAGCGCGGGATAGCAAATGGCGATCATGGTTGCAGTAAACACGATGGTCCAGATGACCCCGTTCTTGATCAGGATGTCGGCCGCAAATCCCAAGTCGCTCCCTACAAAGACGAACTTCGTACTAAAAGCCTCGGCGCCAATTCCGATCAGAATATCCGGCCAGTCGATAAGCGAATAGACCAAGAAAGGGATGGTGAAGGCAAACACATAGAACTCCACCGAGCCTGCGCCCTGAATCAATCGGAACTCAGGCACTTTTTCGAGCTGCTCCTGCGGCAGGTATACATTGCCGCCGAAGAAAATGCGGTCAAACAGCAATTCGTTCGCGATCAGCACGTATAACGCCACGCTCAGGAAGGCGAAGGCGATCAACATCGGCCGCAGGGCCTTTCTGTTGATGAATATCGCATGCATGAGCATCGCCAGCATGGCCAGAACCGCTACGGTTCCACCCAGGCAAACCAGAAGCATGACGAACGATAGCCAAGCCCAAAAGCGGGGGCGCTTCTCGATCAAATGCAGCCCGCTGATTCTTCGGATTCCGGCGAACCAGACTAAGGAATGCAGCGCGAGCATACCAGATATCTGCGGCCCCAAAAGCACGCTGTTCAAACCGCCTTGGGTCGTGAAAATTCCAAGGCGCAGGGGAATATCCGCCTTGGCATTCAATCGGTACGGGAGCGCTTCGGTCGTGTTAAACAGGTCATACAAGAAGATTTGGCCGCCCATCAGAATTATGACGAATTCGACGACCATGCAAATCAGGAAGAACTTGTGAATCAGGCTTATCTGGCGAATTACGGCGACATAGGAGGTGCCTTCACCCACCTGCAGCATTTGGTAGAACAAAAATGCAAATACCAGCAGGTAGAACCCGCCTTCCAGAAGCACGAATCCGTGCCCCACAGCTACCTGCACGTATAGCAAGCAGATCATGAAAATGATCAGCGCAACCTGATATCTGGGAAAGGTAAATGGCTTCGCGCTGATCAAGGCTGAAATTGCCCAGCCGCTCAGAACAAATCCGGCGGAAACATGCAGGGTCGCCACGTTCAGCATCGCCCCCGCCATGGGAGTCAGACAGCACAAGAACACGATAAGGAATGGGAAGGAACTCAACCTCATGGCAAGCTTATGTCCCGGAGCTCAGGTCCGCATGGCGCCAGCGATACCAGTCCCATTTACCCTGCAGCTTCTGCTCGAATACATCGACATCGTCGTCCGCATAGATTGTCACCCTGCTTAGGAGCATCGAATCGCGGCCGGGAAGGTTCCGGTCCAATCTGCAGGTGACTCCGGCGCGGTATCCGGCGTCTTCTGCCATGTCCCGGACACGACGATCCACCGCGCCGTAGGGATACGCCAACAGGTCGATCTTGCTTCCGAGCAGGTCCTCGAGGTAGTCCTTGCTGTCTGAGAGTTCCCGCGCCAGAGCGAGATCGTCGCAATCGGTGAGGCGCGAATGCGTGACCGAGTGAGACCCGATACGGGCTCCCGGCAGGTTTGCCAGCTCGCGTACATCTTCCGGTCCGAGAAACCCCGCGCGGCGCTGCGACACGGCATCGGTGCGGACAAAAACCGTGAACGGAATACTCAACTCCACAAGCATGGGGGCGGCAACCGTCAGATTGTCCCTGTAGCCATCGTCAAACGTCACCATGATTCCAGGGGTGCCCTGCTTCAATGCCTCGATTTCAAGGGGCGCGAATTGATTCGCATACCGATCGGAGAGATGGCGCATTTGCTGTTTGAACCGGTCCGGCGTCATATTGAAGATACCCGACGCATCTTCGCCGATCGGAGTGCCTATCGAGTGGTAGGCGAGGATGCGCAGGCCCGGCCGTACGACCTGCCCCAATCGCAGATTGCTGTAGGCCCAGGTGGCCGCACTCCATGCCTGTCGCCGAAAGGCCGAAAACAGGTCAAGTGCCATCACATCCCCGGGGTCCGACGCTTGATCAGGTAATTGGCAACCCGCCGCAGGACCGATGAAGTCGCCCAATCCGCTTCTCCAAGGTATCTGATTTCCTTTCCTCCGAATCCGCGCTTGAAGTGGTCCACCCCGCGCGCGGCTTCTGACGCCGGATTGATTCCGCCAAAATCCAGAACTTGAATTCCACGCTCGCGCAACAAACCTCGAACCCTGGAAAACATGCTATAGGCCGCACTGACGTCCCTGCCGCCCTTGAGAGTCGCAGCCGACAGGTAATACGCTACCGGCCCCTGGATAAGCACCAAGCAACCGGTTACCGGTTTTGCATTCATCCGGCCGATCAGAATATAGACGGCGTCGCCCAATTTTGCATTCAGATCCTCTACGGTCTGTGCATCCCATTCGGGAAGATCCATGCCTTTCTCGACTATCAGGTTCTGGGTCAGCGTGACCAGATCACGTCTGAGCGCGTCGGTGTTTCCGCAAGCCCATTCCAGCGGCGCTCCATTTGCCTTTTTTACGTAATACCTGTGCTTTCCGGTAATTGAACTCAGCCATTCCTTTTCGGGGTTCTTCAGGTCTAGAAGTATGGATCGTCCGCTGAGAATGCAATGCGTTGGAGCAGACCAACCGGCGGACCGGATAAGCCGCGATACCTCGTCCGAGTACTCCCGCATCGGGTTTATCCGGCAGTAGAGCTGATAGGTTCCGGCGATTGCCCTAATTGCGGTTCGCAATGACTCGCCCCACGCGGTCGGGACACCAACCGGTCCACCATTCACCCACGCTAACGAAACACCTAGCGGGAAACGGCGCACCAAGACCTGCGCCATTGCAATTGTCTGATTGTTATCCATCGCAACCAAACGATAAGGGTGCCAGCCAAAATAGCTCTTGTGCTCACCCCATCCATAGCTCTGATAGAAGTTATGATCCGGAAACTGCAATAGCAGCGCGTCCCAACCCGACGTATCCCCCTCCCAGGCAGCCCATTTCAACATAGGAAATTCACCCACCAGACGTTTCGATAAGAATCGGGCGCGTCTGGAACGACCGCGGAAGGCAAGTCCGGCCAGTGCGAGCAATTCAAACCCTTCTTTAACGCGATCCGGGAAACCGCCGCCGCTTCGCGCCGGCTCGCCCGAAATGGATAGCCAAACGGCGCCACTCCCGCCGGAAGACCGCCGAATACAGGCTCGATGTCGAGCCCGCGAAGCAGTCGATCAAACTCTTTATACAAGCTGCGGCGCCGGTCCACTTCCTGCGCCGGCTTTATCTTGCTCAAAATGTCGATGGATTCGCAGTGAATCGCAGAATCGCCGAGATCTTCTGTTTCCGATTCCGGCAAAGACACCGGGAGCGCATGCCCCGTCACAATCCATCGGGAGCCTCGCGTAATCTGCTCCCCGAGGGTGCGGACCCGTATCCCCGTTGCGTTCTGAATCCGCGCCAAAGCTCGCTTGGCGACGAAAGTTGCGGAAAGCGGCCTGTTTCGACACGCGAGAGGCGCAGCCAGTCGTTCGGTCCATCCCTTCGCGTTGACCAGCAGCGCCCCCCCATCGGGCAAGGCGAAAGTCTTGCGCATGCTGACAATTCCGAAATCGCCGCGGCTTCCGAGCGCGTTTCCCTGAGCGTCACGACTTAGAAATCCATGTGCGTTATCTTCGATCAAGACGGCGCCATGCTCTACGCAATACGCCCTGAAGACTGTGAGCTCCTGCGGAAAGCCAAAATAATTCACCGCCAATACCGCCTTTACCCCACGCAGCGCCGGCAGCGCCGACGGTGCAAGCGACTGTGTCACAGGATAGAAGGCCACTTCGGCGCGAACCGCGTGAACTGCGGGGAGAATATCCCTGCAGATGAAGCCGGGAATCAATACCTTGTCGCCTGCCTCGACTCCGATGGTCCTAAAAACCTCGCGCAGCGCATGGCGTGCCCGACTGAACAGGCGAACATTCCCCCCCGACGTCGCGCCGGCGATCAGGTCCATCCGGCTTCGCTACCTGGCAACCGGTGCGCAACATTGCGTCCCCGCCCGCCGATCATGCCCGTTGCCGAAAGTCGTCCAGGATCTCCCCGGCAAAGGATTTCAGCAGATTCTTCACTATGATCGCCTTGGTCCAAAGCGACACGCCCTCGTGCTTGAAGTACCGCCAGAATACGGCGCGTGCCTCGTACCGGATTTTCCGGTACTTCTTCGTCGCCTGCTCCTCATGAATTCTCCAGGCAGACAGGATCTCGCTCGTATATGCGAAATCCACCGCGAGGCCCGCTCTTATGAAGTATTCGTAATCGCAGGAGTAGACAAGCGACTCGTCCTGAGCGCCTACGCTCCGCACCGTGTCACGCTTGATGAAGCAAGCCTCGGAGTCGATATAGCATCCAAGCTGAAGCAACAGATCTCCAGCCGTCCCTTTGGGAATAAACGACTCCGGAAGGAAAAATCTCGCCAGATGGCTGCCGATGATTTCGTCGCGCTCGTTGATGTAATGTGTGTTGCAAAAGACAAGGCCGGCGGTCGGGTAGGCTCGCGTCACTTCCATTTGCCTGGAAAGCCGTGTCGGATAGCAGAGATCATCCTGGTCGATGATCGCGATCCACTCCCCGCGCGCCTGTGAAAATGAAAAATTTCGCGAACCCGGTAAACCGTGATTGCTCCTGAAGAACGGCCGAATGCAATCATGCCGGTCGGCAAACCGCTTGATCATCGAAACCGTGCCGTCGCTCGAACCGTCGTCAACGATGACGACTTCAAAATTGGGATAGTCCTGCGCCAGCACGCTGTTCAGCATCTTCTCAAGGTAAACTTCCCCGTTGTAGGTGCAGATTGCAACGGTAACCAGGGCCGCGTTCATTCAATCAGCCTCGTCTGCATGATTCCCGTCACTGAACATAACCCTTGTAATACGACTCCAGGTATTCCTGCAAGGCTATCCGCCAATGCCGCATTGAATTCAGCTTGCGCAGATCCAGGCGCCGGTTGATCAACCGCTCGGACGGCGGCCGTTCGGCAAAATATTCCTTCTTGAAATAGTCCGAGCTTACTTCGACGATCTTTACGCCTTCCTGCAAATTCAACAACTGCAACATTTCCTGTGCAACCTCCAGTCTGCTCGTGATTCCGCCGCAGACCAGGTTGTAAAGCCCCCAGTAGTTTGTTTCCAGCAGCAACTTCACATTCCGGGCAAAATCGTGCGTATAGGTCGGGGTCCCGAATTTGTCGTTCACCACATGAATGACTTTGCTCCCGTCCTTTATCTGCTTCAGGATCTTTTGCACGAATTTCTTGTCCTTCTTCGGCCCGCCGCCCATCATCCAACCGGCCCGGCAGACAAGGTGCTGCGCCGCGTTTTCCCGGACGAACATTTCCCCCGCGTATTTCGATCTCGCGTAATGCCCCAGAGGATTGGGCTGATCCCAGTCGTCGTAGACGTCTTTCTTTCCATCGAAAATCCCAGCTGTGCTGATGTAAAGCAAGGGGATCCGCAGTTCATTCGCGATATACACCGCATTTTCGACCGCAAGCGTATTGGTGACGTAAGTATCGTCCGCATGCTGCTCGCAATATTCCAGGTCGGTAAACGCACCCAGGTGAAAGAGGCAATCCGGTTTGAATTCGATGACATCCCTCCGATAGGCATCGAAGTCGCGGAAATCCAAATAGCTGAGCCACGGCTCATTGACGTCGATGTCGGTGCATTTCAACGTCGAGTCTGCGCCGAAAACCTTATGAAAAGCTTCCCCGAGCATTCCGCCGCAGCCCGCCACGTATATTCTTTTTGACATTTTCGATCTCGCCTTTTCCGGGACTAATCTCTATTGGCCTGCACTTCAAACATTTTTTCATCTCGCCGACTATCTGCCAGGCATTCCGCGAACAATCGTCGATAATCATCGGCCATCGAGCCCGCTTTTTTCTCGATGCGATCTAGCGCCAATGCCGCGCGACGAGCCCACGCGTCCGGCCTGTCTACGAAATCAGCCAGCGCTCGGGCAATTTCATCTGGCGCCCCTGGATTGATCAACGCTCCGATGTTTTCGTCGATGAACTCCGGGATTGCCCCCACGCGCGTTGCCAGCACCGGCGTGCCCACTGCCATCGCTTCCGCCAAGGTCAAGCCAAAACCTTCGAAGCTGCGCGTGACCATCGCAAGAAGATCAAGTTGCGCGATCAGGTCGGCCGCGCGTCCGGCGACATAGCCAAGAAAATGTACCCTATCCCCGATCCCCAAACCGGCCGCAAGACAATTCAGCCTTCGCAGTTCGTCTTCAGCGCCGGATCCGATCACCACCAGTCGTATGCGCGCCTGATACTGCAAAGGCATACGTGCCAGCGCAAAGATGAGGTCTTCATGCCCTTTATATGCCTCGACGCGCCCGGCAATGCCTATCATCAATTCGCCCGGCGCGGCTTTAACGGCCGATTTGATGTCAAAAATGCCGGCATCGGTCACCTTGGCATCAAGGGTGATACGGTGATGGATGACTCGGATCCGCAATGCCTCGTCGTCTAGCCAACGGCGTGCCAGGAGGGTCGCCCGGGTGGCCCATGAAACGCACACAAGCGCCGTCGCGGTTCGGGATATCTTGCGGTCCATGAGGCACTCATACCAACCCATGAACGGGCCCGGGGCGGTAGCCGTGTGATGAACCAGCAGTAGCCGGGCGGCAATCCCGGACCGAGCGCCGGCCTCCAGCGCGCACAAGGTTCCCCGCGCCCCCGGATAACCGCCGTTGTTTCCCAACAACAGATCAAACCGCCCCTCCATTGCGAACTGCCGCCGCAACCGGCGCACCGACAGCCAGTCCGTCAGAGGCAGCAAGAAATGAAGCCCCCGGGACAAGCGGCGCAGCAGCGGCCGCTTTTGCCAACGGCTCTTCAATTCATTGTGCGAACAGGAGGACACGGAAACACAGCGAACGTGGGGCAGGGCCTCGAAGCGGGCTTTCAAGCGCTCATAGCCGGCGTTCCCTTTGTTCACCATTAGTACAAACCGGTCGTCCGGCGAAGACCAGGTGGAGAGCAACTCCAGCAGATGGGTATCCACGCCACCCCAAGAGTCCTGTTCCCAATAAATCAATATGCGCATGTCTTACTTGCCGGAAGTTTCCGGCCGGTCACTGCGCTCGAAGAGCACGGTGCGAATCACTCCGCCGGACTCCGGCACCTCGCACAGCACGCGGCTGGCATAACCGGAAACATTGAACGGCGGTGCTGTCAGCACGACTCCAGAGTTGAACAATGGACGGATTCCACAACCGGCCGAAATATCGACGTTGGGCGTGAAATCGGCGCCAGCGGGCAAATGCTCGGTGACAATCCAGCGGTCGAATTTGCGGCACTTTTCGACGACGATCTGGATATGCTTATTTGAAAGGTGTTGAAGCACCTGCCGAATGAAGACCACGTTACCGTCGGGCAGCGCGTCTTCGATAGCATTCAACCGCAAAAATTCCACGTTTTGAAACGCAAAATGCTGACGGTTGTATTCCTGCAGTTCGTCGACGATGTCGCACGCGTAGTAGTGCCGAACCTGATCGACAAAATGCCGACCGATGTTGAAGTCACCAGACCCCAAATCGACTACAACCGGCGCGTTCGGAAGGGACGACAGCAGGCTGCGCACCGCCCCTACGTAAGGCCCGACAATGGCTGGATCGTGGGACCCGGTCCCTGAGTAAAAAGTACCATCGCCCTTTCCCCAATCGCTATTGCTGTAGACCTCGGCGAAAACGCGGTCTACAGGCAGATTCCGGTATTTCCGGTGCAAACGCCTTTCATCTGCGCGGATACGGGCGTCTCGCAACCACTTGGGCAAGAAACGTCGGACAACGGTCCGCAGCGACGACATGATCCTGCCGTATTGAAAACGCGGTTGGGTCGCGGTCATGAAACGTATGCCCGGCCGGGCACCTTGAGCCATTTGCCTGAAAACGGGACGCCGCGCAAAGTCCGTGCGAAATAGCGGTAGCACAGGCGAATGCGGCGCCAGTAAAAGACCGGTGCAAGCCCCAGTTCCAGACGCATGGAATTGCGCCCGTGACGCAATATCGACCAAACGTAACTGGGCGATATGAAACGGCGCTCATACTTGAACGGGAACAGGATCAGAATGGCCACCAGCATGGAATCCAGTGTCCCGATTTCCCGGACCGGATAGTGGTACCGGGCCAAACGGTCATGCATGATGTAATTCAATACGTACTGCTCCATGCGCCCAAGGCGCTTGCGCCAATTGTTTTCCGTGCGCTTTTCGGACCAGCCCGTCGCACTGAAAGATTTGTTTGAAATGCGATCCCCGTGCCAATCCAGTCCGGCCCAGGTGGAACGCAGCATAGAATCCCTGTAGTCCACTCCCAACCAGGCGGCGAACTCGCGCATCGTATCCTCGCGCGGCAGGTCTTCCAGCCGGGTGGCAATGTAGTCGAGCCCGAGTTCCTCCGCGAGCGCGGAATCCTCGAGCGCCATCTTGAGACAGTTGTACAGATGGTGCTGATTATCGTGGGTCCGGTAATAATTTCTGAAATGCTCTACGTGGGAGCAGAAATTTGCCCTCGGATCGCGCGAGGAGAACACGACGCGCGTCGACGGGAAATCCCGATGGAAAAGCCGGAATTCGTAATCAAGATGCGGATGATGAAAGATAAGGCGGGCCTCACCGATGTCCTGCCCCAGGCACAAACCGTAGGCGCCATAGATCGACAGAAGGAAATCGCGGGAATTCAGGGAACAATCCTGCATCAATCCAAGCAGGTGCCGCTTGAACTCCGCCGTATCAATACTGAACGATTCGTCGGAATTCTCGCCCAAGCTGCCCTTCGCCTCCTGGATATCGTAGCGGGAGACTAGCTTGTAAAGATACTGCCCGATGAACTCGTCGGCCGCGTCCTGTGTGCGCCCCTCCTCAACGGTGAAGGACAATGCCCGGGTGAAAAACTCGGAATAGACCGCAAAATGACCGTTGAAGGTCAATATCTGCGGGTGGGAATCCAGCAGGCTTTGAAGGAAATCGGATCCGGTGCGTCCGGTGGTGACAAGCGCCACCATCGGCAGCGTCCGCAGGCGCGCCATCCACCACTGGTACTGCGACTCCGATGCGACAGCCTGTCGAGGCCCATCCCCGCGCGCCAGGCTCACGTTTCAGACGGCCCGAGGTTGGATGACCGCCCTGAGCAATACCGGATCCTGGTCGCCGAAGGGCGCAAAACCCGGCGCAACCTCAAAATAGCGGACGGCAAATCGGGATGCCATATCCGCCAGAAACGTATCTGGATCGATAAATCGACGGTAGTGGTCGGTCTGGAATTCGTGCAAGCCAATGTTTTCACCCTCGCCGTACAGGGTGTCGTAGATTGTCCGCGCTTCCAGCAGCAGTACCCAGGGAGCCGTGGTGATCCGTGCGATGTTGGCCAGCACGCGAGCGGACTCTTCGTAGTTGATCGCATGGAGCGAGAACCGGCTGTAGATGACCAATCGCTCCGCGCCCCTGCCCACCTCGTTGAAATCCAGTGTCGTGAAGTCGCCCTGGCGCACTTCGATCTTGCCGGCGGCCGCGGATGCCAAAGCCGCGGCTGACTCCTGAAAGGCGCCGACGGCGACGGGGCAAGCGTCCAGACCGATGTACCGGGACGCAAACTGGCTCAACACGAATCCGTCGCGGCCGTTGCCGCAGCCGAGTTCCACCACCACGTCGCCGGTGCGCATGTGCCTTTCGAGGCAATGGCGCGCGAACCCCGAAGGCTCGCTGATCTTGAAAGTTTGATAGTGCTTGTTCCAGAATGCGTCCCGCATGACGTCCCTTGTTGTTGATTGATAGTCAGATTTGGAGTGTTGCCCGAATTCAATGCGGCCTGGATCAAACCGCGATCGGATGGGCTTTTTCAAAAGCAGCCATGAGGCGCGTCAGTTCCGCCTCCGGCGAAAGACCGCGCGCGTAGTCTATCAGTATATCCGGGGACGTTGGTTCATCCACGGGGAAGTCCAATCCGGCTACGTTGTGCAACTCGCCGGCATCGAAGCGACGATAGATTCCCTTGGGATCGCGGCGGCGCAATTCTTCGATCGGAACCTTGAGGTACACCTCGAAGTAGCCCGGCTGGTGCTCGCGGTTCCATGCATGGATTTCCTTGAACAAGGCGACGGCGCCCATTACGACGGTGACACCTTGCACCGCGATCATCCGCGCAAGGCGCGCATACTTGAAAGCGAGGATCAAACGTTCCTCGCGTCTGTGCTCGGCGGTGATGGCAAGCGCCTCGCGCAATTCGTCGCCATCCAGCATGACCACGGATCGTCCCGCAGCGCGCAGATGGTCGGTCAGCAGTTTCGCAAGAGTTGTCTTGCCCGCAGCGGACAAGCCGGTAATCCAGAATACGTTTGACATGAGTTTTCAGTTCCAAAACGACCCGCAGAAATCGGCAATGTAACGGCCGGCAAGTCAATAGCACGAAAGGCGAGGCCGGCAACGCTCTGCTTCGCCTGGTCGCAGGTTCAGGAAAAAGTCAACGCCTTGAGAAGCGTACGAAAAGGGTCATCCGAGGCGCGCGCATAGCGCGCACAAAAAGCCGTTCGCGCCGCTTGCACCTCCTTGCGCGACCACCAGGCTCCAACATCGTCCCAGATGTCATTCACGTGCCGGGCCGCCGCCTCCGGGTTGCCGAAGAAGATGCCGGCCTCGGCGAGCATTTGGTACAACGGTATGGCATCGTCCCGCAATTCCCAATTGTCTGGGTTCCAGAAAACGACTGTAGGAATATTTTCAGTCAGAGTCTCCAGAAAGACGGTGCTATTGTAAGTGGCCACGACCAGCCTGCTGCGCGCGATTCTATGCTCGATAGGTGCAACGCTAGGGTCAATTTCCACGCGCGGGAACGCCGCGCGCCATTGAGGAATGAACGCCGAGCGCAGCTTGTCGTCAGTCCGCTTGTGGATCCGCAACACCAGCTTCTCCCTGGCCGATTCGTCTAGCGCCCTGGCAAAGCGCAATTGATCCTGCAAAAAAGCCTGCGACTGGTTGGCCGCGGTGGCCCAACTGTTGCACTTGAAACTCACCATTCTGATGGAAACGGTCACCAGCAGCATGCCTCCATCCGGCTTCCATATCCGTTTCCTGCTTCCCGGGCTTTTCAATGCGAACAGAGGATAGGTGCTCGGCCGCGAATCCTGCCAACCCCAGGTCAGAAAGCGGTCGGCAACCGCGACCTGATGATCTTCACCCGCGACTACCCGGCCTGCGCCATAAAAGCCACCGTGCTGCCCGATGACCAGCGGCACGCCGTCCTCGGTTCGCGCCGCCGCCCAGCACTGAAATACTTCGTCGAACTGGAACGAGTTCGAGGTAAAGATCACTTTGGGCCGGGAAGGCCAGGGCAATCTCTTTACCGCCTTCAGCAGCGCTGGATAACCCTCCAGATACACCGTTGGAATCTGGCGCGTCACCATCTTCGCCACGAATCGCCGGAATTCGTCGCCTGAATCTGCCCTTGGCGGCAATCGTAATGCTCTTCTCGACTCCAGGTCAGGCGGAACCTGCGGCGGTGGCGGCGATCGCCAGGATTTTGGAATTCCTCCCAACGCAAGCTGCAGGCGAGCTTCCATGAGCTTCGGCAAATAGGAGGCAATGAAGAACGCCTCGTCGGGTCGCACCATCTGTTCCAGCAAGGAGCGGACACCACGGCGCAGCAATTGCCCGAAACCCCGCTTTGGATCGGCAGTAGCGCTGTCCTGCATTAGTCCGCGCCGCTCGCCCGGTATTTCATCCCACGGAACGCGACCCTGTTCGCGAATGGCGCAGGCATACAAGAAATGGTTCCATCGCAAATCGTCCGGACTCATGCCGCGCAGATCCCGCGGTATCAGCTCGTCCTCGGGGTCGGCAAGCAGGAGCGTCCCCGCTACGTCATTCCTCTCGGCCGCAAGCGCGACCATGGTCCACCGGTCGAACAGCACATGGATAAACAAATAGAGCCAAGGTCCCACAAGAATTCGCCAGTAGCGCACATCATGATCGGTGCCGTGGCGGGAGTTGAGCATCTGCGCAAGTCCGGTCAGAGCCTCCTCGTAGCATGACTGTAGATACAGATAGTCGGCATGGAGCTTTTCACGGTCGTCCCAGTGATAGGGCATCACCTCCGCATCGAGCGTCTCCCACGCCGACCGCTCATCGGGCAGGCGGCACCAGTTTCCAAGAAAAAGCAGCGGCTCGTCTGCGCGCCAGGAGCGTTGCTCGGAGGTGGTGACAAGTAGACGCTTGCTTACGGTCGCGCCTCTTGCTATCTGCATGTCATGCGAATCAGGAACGCTGCATGAGTTTGGTCTTGAGTCCAAGCAACTCTTCGTCGCTCAATATGGCCGAATGGATCAGGTGCGCCTTCACCAGCGTGAACAGCAGGCTCAGATCATCGTCCGAAAGGATAAGATCGAGCTCCGCGAGCCGCATCGCCAGACCCTTGCGGCCGGAATGACGGGTTATGGGAAAACGCCGCGCGGGCGCGCCAACCAACTCCGGCCGGATGATCTCGTACATGCTGGAAGCCTTGAACATTCCGTCCTGGTGAAGTCCGGCGCCATGCGCAAACGCGTTGCCGCCTACGATAGCCTTGTTGGGTGGAAGCGGGAAGCCCGTCACCTCGGACACCAGCATGCTGGTAGCGTAAAGGCGGGTGGTGTCCAAGCGATTGCGGAATGGAAACCGGTCCGGGCGGGACACCATGGCCATGACCACTTCCTCCAGCGCGGCGTTGCCGGCCCGCTCGCCCAAGCCATTGATGGTGCAGTGCGCTTGACGTGCACCGGCCTCGAGTCCGGTAAGAGTATTGATGGTCGCCAAACCGAGGTCGTCATGGCAATGAATCCCGAGCACGACGCCGGCCAATTCCGGTACCTCACGCTGCAGTGTTTCAAGGTAGTGGCGAATGTCGGCCGGAGTGGCGTACCCGACCGTATCGGCCACCGTGACTGCGCATGCGCCGGCCTCGATAGCGAGACGGATCACTTCGCATAAAAAAGGCAGATCCGCCCTGGATGCGTCCTCCGTGATCACTTCGACTTCTGCGCACAGGTTTCGGGCTTCAATCACGCTCGAAGCGAGCATGGCCAGAGCCTGGTCGGAGTCCATCTCGAGCTTATAGCGTACATGCAGGTCGCTTACCGGCATTACCAAAGTCATGCGCGGATGTTCAGCCGATCGCAACGCCACCCCCGCCGCAGCGATGTCGTCCGATTTGGTCCGGGCAAAGGCCGCGACCCTTACGCCTCGACACTCGCGGGCGATGTCCGCCGACGCGCGCGCATCGTCCGGCGAAGCCGCGGGAAAGCCGGCCTCGATAGTATCAACGCCGAGTTCCTGCAAAGCCTTGGCGATCACCAGCTTCTGCTGCGGGAGCATGGCCGCTCCGGGCGCTTGCTCGCCATCGCGCAGCGTGGTGTCGTATATTTGGATATCGATCATGGCAGCTCCGGGTTCCGCACCATGACAATCGCGCGGGGGACCATGCCCACTTCGATGTCCCGTTGCGGCGCCTGCAGTGGATAGACCTGCCCCAATGTTTCGGCAATCGCCGCTGCCACGACCGGAAAGCCGGCCGCATGCGCCGCAACCACGCTGCCGCTGGGGCGCGGATTCACCTCGAGTATGCAGGGGCGGCCCTGACCGTCCGTCATCAAATCGATATCGTGGAGCCCATCCAGCCCAATAGCCTCCGCGATGTCCAGGCAATATTTCATGATCGCCGGGTCCGACATGATGCGATTGCCCGTAAATGGAATGCCCGTGGGATTGGTGCGCCGGCGTACCAGAGCCGCCTTCGCGCGGCCGCGTATGGCGAACACGTCGACGTCGTGCACTGGCGCGTGCAGCAGGGGCATCACCATCAGTACCCCGTCGGCGAACCATGTTTGCATTTCTTCGGCGTCGGGAGTGTCTTCAACACGCTTTTCCCGAGCGCCGCCGCCAATCCATGCCGCCGGGACTTCGCCCGTGCCCACCAAAAGGCGCATGCCGCGGCCACCGCGCCCCGCCACCGGCTTCACGATGACGCTGTGGCGGGGGTAGCCGTATCCGGCCATGGAGGTCTGAAGCTCGTCCAGGCTATCGACGCAGACATGCTCCGGAACCCGCAATCCCGCCGACTGAAGCGCGCGATAGGTTGCCTGTTTGTCGCGAATCATATCGAGCACTGCGATCGGGCTGGCCAGCACAATAGCGCCGGCAGCAGAAATTGCCGCCCGATCGGCGGAGAGGCGAAAAGCTTCCTCGTCGGAACTCGGCAGCACAAGATCGATCTTCTCATGCGCAACGATGCGCGCGACCTCATCTACATAGGCAGGATCCCCGCCCCATGGAACCTGATAGAAGGCATCCACATAGCCACGACCTGCTGCATTGCCGGACGCGTCCACGCCCACAAGGTACGGCCGAAGTATCGGATCGCTACGCAGATGAGTAAGCAGGTCCGGCACCATTGTGCCTCCGACGCAGGTGAAAAGTATCCGAGCGTTCATGTCATGCCTGCAACGTGGTCCGCACGAATAGGCTGGTCGCGGGAGATTGCTTTCAAGGCAGTGTTGCCAAGTACTGCCCCGTATGAAGAAGGCGGGAGACCGAGTTCACCCGGCAGCGGGCGCTTGAGAGCCACGTTCCCCTCAGAAAACGCCTCTCCTGCCGCAATGTCGCAACGCGCGATGAGACAGCGGTGCCGCTGATCACGCACCGCCTCTTCCGCAGGCGCCGGCGCGATGCGCCCGTCGCCGAGCATAACCTGCAGGCGTCGTATCTTTCCCACCATGCTCGCAAAATCGGCTGGCTCCATGGAGATGTGGTGATCCGCACCGGCAAGACTCTTGTCCAGCGTGAAGTGCTTTTCGATGACCGTCGCGCCCAATGCCACTGCTGAGAGGCAGGCGAGATCGTCCAGCGTGTGGTCCGAGTAGCCGACTGCCACGCCGAACCGGCAACCCAGCGCGGACATGCCGGCAAGATTGACCGTATCGTCGGGCGCCGGGTAAAGCGCAGTGCACTTGAGGACCGCCAGGCCCGGGGATCCGTTGCAGCGCGCGGTGTCGATCGCCGCCGCGATCTCTTCTTCATACGCCAGACCGGTGGAAATAATCAGCGGCAATCCCTTTCGCGCCGCGGCAGCGACAAGCGGCAGGTTGGTCATCAAGCCGGAGGACACCTTCACCGCGGGCATCCCCAGGCGGCTCATGCGGTCCAGGCTGACAAAGTCTCCAGGAGTAGAAAACAGGATAATGTCCAGACGCTTGGCCAAGTCCATCATATCGTGCATGGCGGCGTCATCGAGAGACTTGTCGCGAAATTCGGCATGAGACACGGTCCCCGCCACGTAGCTTTCCTCAGCGTCCACGGTCTGCAGCTTGACCGCATCGGCTCCGGCCGCGGCGGCAGCTTCTATCATGCGTGCGCACAGGGCGGCGTCGCCGTGATGATTGACTCCCACCTCGGCGATCACGAATACGGGATGTCCGGGACCGATGCGGCGGTTGCCAATGCCAAAGCTGAGGTTTCCTGCCGATTTCAGCATATTCTGCGGATCTTCGTTCATCTAAGCCCTTATATATTGGATACTATCGGTGCATCTCTCATCGTTCACATTATAATCCGGCCGAGTTCAAACGCTTCCGCCGCGGCAACGCCGACCATGGCGCCACGCCAGCGTGCCAGATGCTCCACGGCTTCGATGGAACGCGGATGCGGAAAAGCGCGCATCTCGTCCGCATATATCGATAGCGCCGCCAGTTTTCTCGGCAAGTAGTCCGACACATCGACAAACCAATTCGGCGCAAACGGCGCCATTGACGCGGGCGGGCGCCACTCGGTACTGGAGGCCGTTTCAAAAAACAGCAGCTGGCGCACCGAGCAACCTGGTTGAGGACGGCACGCCGCTACAACCGCATCGTGAACCCGGCGATGGTCGATGTTTACGTCATGCCCGTGGTGGGTGTAGACGATGTCCGGCCGGGACCTTTGTACCGCGCGTTCGATGTCCTGGACAGTGTCGAGAAGCGGGATCGTATCCAGTCGGTTGTCCGGATATGCCATCAACGTCACGTCGATCACCCCCAGTTCGGCGCACGCGCGTCGCGCAGCATCGTGGCGAGCAGCGAGTTCCCGCTCGCGGTCCGCGGGTTTGCGTGAGCATATCCCATCTGCCAGGAATATGACGGCCGCGCTGCCCCCCTCGGCGCAATGGCGCGCCAGTGTTGCGCCGCAGCCGAGCACTTCGTCATCGGGATGTGCGGCAACCACCAATACCCTGCTCATAATGGCATGACCTCTTGCGATGAAAGATCGCTGCTATTTTCCATTCTTTTCGGAATTCGCGCAGATTCGATATGCCTACAATCTCACCTGCGTTGGACCGGAGATCATGTTGATGCTGCTTTGACAATGCGCGTATGGCACTATTGTGCGTCACCGGATCGTCGGCTCGTTCGAACCGCTGCGCTTCGCCCTTGGTTCGGGAATGCGCGACCTTGTAGCAGACCCAGGCGCGGACAACATCGCCGCACAAACGCGGCTCGCACCGCGCCCGTCAACCGCGGCGAGACAGCGCATCGACCACGCTTTGTCCAGGCCTTCGCACAAAATCTTTCCAATGCCTTCCGCCAATCCATGATCGTCCACTTCATTGCTATGTCCAAGCCATCGAACCAGGCCATGTCGTCCAAGTTCATCAGCGATCGGTCGCTGATTTTCGGACAGAGTTACCACCAAGGCAGGCAGCCCCAAGCATAGACGCTCCCAACTCGTCGCCCCGCCAGCGCCCACCGCCAGATCGGCTTTTTCCATCAGTGGCGCAAGACTGGGAAGGTCGCAATGCAGATGAATGTTGTTGTGTCCATCAATCAGATTGCCGACTCCCCGAATATGCCGATTGGTCTTGCTCATGACTATGTCGACATCGATTTCCGGGCGATTGAGCCGCAACAGCGCGGCTAACACGCGCGTGGTCAGGTTGGCCCTGTCCACACCTCCGAAAAATACCAGGATGCGCCGAATCGGGCCACTTCGCGGCACAATGTGTCCGCGCATTTGCGCATACAAAGGCTGCAGCAATGCGTATTTTGGCCCCAATAGCAACGTACAGCCCCCGGGGATCTTACTTGCATAGCGGGTATGCATTAGCGCCACCAGGTTCTGGTCAAGCAGCAGATCGCACTCATGCGTTCGGTCGGCGAGATCGTCGATCACCATAACTTGCCCGACCGCGTGGCACAATTTCTGCTCCCAACGGATATCGAGGGCATAGTGGTCGACTACCAGCCAATCGGGTTCAACGTTCATCGCCCGAATTGCCGCGAGGGTCTGCTCTGCGTCCTCCTGCCATGAAGCTCTCAGCCATCGGGCGTGCGCGGGCGTTTCGCCGGCTTCTACCGGCACATCAATTTCGGGCAGACGGTTGACGGCAAACCCTCTTGCCTCAATCAGGTCGCACAGATCGCCGTCATGCTCGCGACAGACAAAGCGCGCCTCCACGCCGCGCTCGCGCAATGCAGCGGCCAGCGTCAGGCAGCGCATGACGTGCCCGGTCCCAATATGGGATGCCGCGTCCGTGCGTATGACCGCCAGCACGAATCAGCGGACCTTGAACAGGGGAACGAGCGGCTCGCACTGGAGCAGGTCCCGAATTTTGCCGTCTGCAAGAGCGCGGGCGATCAACGGAAATACCTCCCGGTAGCATGCGAGCAATTTCGTTACGTCCTCCTCGCTATGGGCATAGCTGAGGTTATGTGTGCCCAGCGTATATATGCCCCGGCGGAAGACCTCCTGTATGAACAGCGTCTTGATCTCCCAGTTGGAAAAGGGGGCTTTCTCGCGAAACTGGAGGAATGACCAGGTCGGGTGACCGCTCAGTCCGATCACGTCCTCGAGCCTATTGTCCTCAATTATGCGGGCAACCCCTTCCAGAATCTGCTTGCCTCGGGTTCGCAGCGTCTCGATGACCGGCTCACCGCGCAACTTGGTAAGCACGGCTTTGGCCGCGGCAAGGGACAAGGTTTCCCCGCCGAAAGTGCCGGAGAAGAAAATCTGCTCGACTACGTTCATGTATTCCGATTTGCCTACCAATGCCGACAGGGGATATCCGTTGGCCATGCCTTTCCCGAACGTGGCAAGGTCCGGGGTGACACCGAATTCCTGCTGCGCACCGCCGATGGCGTAGCGAAAGCCGGTTATGGTCTCGTCGAACACCAATAACGCGCCGTGCCCGCGTGCGAGGTCCTGAACCTTCTGCAGGAAGTCATCCTTCGGATACGCTGAATTCATCGGCTCCAATATCACTGCCGCAAACTCGCCGGGATGCGCTTCGAGCACGCTTTGCAGGGACAGGATGTCGTTGTAAGTGAAACTGTGCGTGAGTTCCTTCACGGCCTTGGGTACGCCGAGATCGCGCGCCGTGCTGCCAATATACCAATCCTGCCATCCGTGGTAACCGCATACCGCGACGCGGTCCCTGCCCGTGCAGGCCCGGGCAACCCGTATCGCCCCGGAGGTCGCATCCGTGCCGTTTTTGGCGAAGCGGACCTTCTCCGCGCAAGGTATCATCTCGACCAGCAGTTCCGCCACCTCCGTCTCCAGCCGGTGCGGCAGCGAAAATGTTACGCCGCATTCCATCTGCTTTCGTACGGCCGCGTCCACGTCCGGATCGCAATAGCCCAGGGTGACGCACGCCAGGCCGTTGACAAAATCGAGATATTCATTGCCATCCACGTCCCACATGCGGCTGCCCTTTGCACGCTCGACGAAGTAGGGCGACACCCCGAACGGCAGCGCGGTCTTGCTCTTGCTGAAAGTCTGCGAGCCGAGCGGAATCGATTTGAGGGCTCGCTCGAGAAGTGCTTCAGATTTACTGTAACGTTCGGACATTATTTTTTCTCCGCAAGGAATGCAGCATCTGCAAGTAGGGACTTCCTGGTGCCCTCGTTGCGCTGAAAGCGCGCATTGAATTGTTTCAACTCGGGTGATTCCCGCAACAATGCCAGCACATCATCTGTCGTGAAATCCGGCTTGCCCGGATACAATCGTTCGTAAACCAGACGCACGAACTCGAAATCCTCCGGCTCGTCCACTGTCCAGCGCAGGGACGAGAGGTCCTCGCTGCGAACATGATTGCCGACACGAAACCGGTCTGGCTGCTTGCGAATGAACGGCGTAACGTGTTCGCGCTGCGATGGCAGAATTGCCTCGGTCCAGGCCGACTTCAGGCAGGCGAACCGGGTAACCTCGACATCGAGCCCGTCCGGGTAGGTGGGCGGAGCGCAATTGGACAGGTAGTCGAGGTCCGAGGCCAAAAACCTGCCCACAATCTCGTCGATCAGTGACGGATCCGCCAATGGACAGTCTCCGGTCAGCCGGACTACGACATCCGGCGCGTAGGGCAATGCCGCCTGGAAAAAGCGGTCCAGGACATCGTTCAGGCTGCCGCGAAAGCAATCCACTCCGGCATCGCGACATAGGTCAAACAGAGCGTCGTCGGAGGGATCGATGCTGGTAGCCACGACTAGGCGTTCAAGGCTGGTGCATCTCGCCAATCGCTCAAGCTGATACTCCAGCATGGGACGCCCGAGGATCGGCATCATCACTTTTCCCGGCAGTCGCGACGATGACGTGCGGGCCTGCAGTATGGCTAGTACCCCCATGGTCATTTGGCACCCTCCTGCTGCGACGCATCATTGGCAATGCCGTTTCGCCGCATCCAATCTTCGCGCCGCAGCATCGCGATGACATTGTCGACATAGCGACCCCGGTCCCAAATCAATCCTTCCAGGCGTCCCACCTCCTTGAACCGGAACATATCATGGATAGTCTTGGAAGCGTCGTTGCTGGCTGCAAATGTGCTCTTGATGATGCGCATGTTGAGCCTCAAAAAGGCCACACGAAGGAGCAACGACACCGCCTCGACAACGTGTGGCCCCTTGCGATATTCCTTGTCGCCGATGACGATGGCGAGGTCGCAATAGCGATGCACCCAGCTGATCGCACTCAGATTGCACACGCCTATGTGCTTGTCCGTCGCCACGTCGACAATGGATAGAACCATCCGGTCCCTGTCCCTCTTGCACGATTCATAGAACTCCAGTTGCCCTTCTACGCTGTTGGGCCAATAACGTTGCGCTAGCCAACGGCTGGTTTCCTCATCGCTCAGCCACTCGTGCCAAGGCCCCTCCGCATCCGCCCTGGTGGGATGACGCAGGTACACATTGGTGCCGATCATGTACGGGTTGATCATGCCTTACCTCGGCGTTTGGCTTCGATTCGGGCCATGAGCCCACGCACGTCCTTGATCGATACGATATCTTCGTCGTTGAATTCGACTCCGAGCGACTCCTCTACCGCCAGAATCAGTTTCATGTGGCGCAGGGAGTCCCATTTCGCCAGAGTAGCCGGGGTTGACTCTTCGCTCACCGATTCAACCGGTACGCCCATGATGCTCGCAACAATCTCAAACACATTCTTGCTCATTCAATTCTCTCCATGTATTTCACCTTCTAATCCCGCTTGCCGCGCAGGATCGGCAGCGCGAGATCGGAAGACTGCAGGGTAGGCTCACGACTAACAAACGACTCGCAGAATCGGAGGCTCGAATGCAGGTGCTGGTGACAATTGCCAAGTCCCGCAACGACCGACGAAGTACGGTGCCAGCGACAACAAGGACCCCTGACAATTTAGCACTGCCGCAGAGTAAGCTTAGGACTCCTCTGGCTTGTAAATTTTGAGCAAATACTTCTTGCCATCAACGAAAAAGAAAGATGGCCAATGCTCATTATTTCCGATGCGCAACATATTGAACTGCTCGCGGATTGTTTTGTCGATATTTAGCTCCCCGTCCTTTGGCGTCCGCCTCCAATAGAAACTTTCGACGCCGGACTGCCTAGTTCTCGTAAAGTTCGGAAAGCAGTCCAAAAACTCGGATATTGCGGCAAACGTAGCCTCGACTTGGGCCGCGCGTATTTCGTCATAAAGTTCATATCCCGAGAGAGTAAAAGAGGACTTGAATAGAATGTCACCGGAGTCGACTTGCTCACCGGCCTCCAATAAGCAGATTGGAATCTCCTTCTTCCCCTCCAGTATCTGCCACTGTACCGGCGCGAAACCCTTTCCCAGTGGCAGATCGCTCTCGTGTATTACGACGTTCAGGTGATTCCTGCTCAAGAAGCTCTTGTCAAGAATTCTTGTGTAGCCAAGTATGAAGACAATATCCTGATTGGAAACCGCGGAATAATCGTGGGAAATTGTAAAGCGGAATGTCTGGTCGCTGACAAATGCCTTTGACTGCAGTAAGTGACCCTCAATCCAGTTGTTTGCTCGATCGAGAAGGAACGTCACCAGATAGGGCGTTGCGCGCGGCGTACGGGAGAAGTTGCTTGGCATGGTTTCTGATGTGGGTGTTTCGGTTTGGCGGACTGCGCACTTCAAGCGGGCCGAAATGCACGCTATAAGCTTTTCCGGGAACCCTCTTACTGTCCGCGAGGCGTCAATACCTCGACCGTCAATAGCCGCTTTACGCCCTCGCGCCCGGTCAACTCCATGAGACGCGAACATAGAACGGCGATCGACTGCGGCAGCCACCCTGACAGTCGTGGGTGGGGAATATCGTGAATTTTGAAAAACAGACCCGGGCACAGCCGCTTTACGTCCTCCAGGATGGCGGAAAGGGATTGTGGATTATTCCAGGCCTGGTAAATCACGATAAGGCCGGCTTCATTCAACTGGTCAGCGAAATACCGGATAAACGACGCCTGTGCCGGCGCGTCCGCGTTCCTGGTAAACGGGTAGAACTCAAAGCAGAATATCAGATCGAACCGGCCAAGGGGCCCGGCATCTGGAGATATCGCCTCCGCCTTGAATTCCGCGGCCGGATATCTGGCGCTGGCGTACGCTACCGCGTCAGCTGAAATGTCTATCCCGAGCACCTTGGCGTCCTTGAAGCATTGCGCCAGTGCAACGGTCGTAAATCCAAGCCCGCATCCCGCGTCCAGGATGTTTCCTGCCTTGTTCAGTCCGAGATTCAGTCCAAGAGATCGAACGATCGTCTGCACCTTGCGCAGGGGCTGCACGTCATTGTGGTTGGCGATCATCGTACGTTCTGGATCGTCACCCAGGAGCATGCGCCGGTAGGAACCGAAATCGCTCTTTGGATCGAGTGCGGTAACTTCGTTTATCGAACGAATCTTTTCTTCGTCTTCCTTAAGCTGCTTCGGATGCCACCATTCCATTGCGAATCCCTGTAATTTGCGCAGTCGATGCTTTGTGCCAGAGCTGCGGCGCCCGGCCGCGATAGCCAGTCAGGTTCGAGTCAATCGTCTAGCGGAGAACGCACTTCGGCAAATCCCCCCCCACCCGGGGCCGGCACCTGTTTTAGATCCAGCACAAACCAATCGCCTTCCCCCGCCTTGCGAGGTGTTGGCACGAACCCCTGGCCTGCATAGAACTCCTCCACCTGGCTATTCTTGGCCGTGGGAATGTACTGACCCAGTATGCGCTGAGTTCCACGCCGGCGGGCCAAATGCATCGCTTCGGCAAGAAACCGGCCTTCTATGCCCCGCCCCAAGGCACGGCACGAAAGCAGCAGCGTATCGACGACCGCCTCGTCGCCCTGGTAGCGAATCACGCAAGTCCCGACGATACCCATGTCGCCGAACTTGTCAGCCACCCTCAGCCAAAGGACTTCGTGGTCCGGCGATTCTGAGAAGCTTCGAATGTCGGCGTCCGAATAGCGCCGCGACGTGAGATTGAACTGGTTGGTCTTCTGGGTCTGCTGCGCTATGCGCGGTATGCTCATCGCATCGGCGCGGCCGATGTGCAGCTTCATCTCCAGTGAGCGGCAATAGCTCTCAAGATCCGAACACTTGGCCCGCTCGCGCTGGCGCCCGCTTTCGGCCTGATACAACGCGCCGCGCTTTCGATCCTCATCCGTAATGCGCGGGAGATCGAAAGCGCCGCAGGCCGCCAATATCCAGCGATAGTCGGACGGGCGCGCAGGGGGCAGTTGCAGCACCTGAACCTCCGGCACCATGCTCCGGGCGAGATCGGCCTCGAAGGGGCTGTCGTCCGCGAAGACAAGGCTGTCGATGCCGATATTCAATTCCGCGGCGATGTCGCGCAGATTGCCCGCTTTGTCCCGCCAATTGATGCGCCAGGCCGCTATGTGCTCCGGCTTGAGCACCATGTCCGGGTGCCGCTCGAACACTTCCATCACGTCCGCCTCGTTGTTCTTGCTGCATATGGCCAGGATGACTCCGCGGCGATGCAAGGACAAGACCTCGCGCTGGAACTCGACAAACGCGGAACCGGGATGGCCGCTTCCGAGCTTGATCCCTTCCAGCCCGTCCTCGCCCACAATGCCGCCCCAAAGCGTATTGTCGCAATCAAGCACGAGACATTTACGCGCCCTTCCCTTCAAGGCCCGCAGGTACTTGAAATCTTCCCTGGCGATTTCTGCCAGGGCCAGGCGCGAGTAGGGCGACCGGGCGAGCTGCCAATAACGCAAATCGTAGAACTGGCGCGCCCCAATGCGGGCCAGGCATGTCTCCATGCTCACCAGATAGGCGTTATCAACAGAGGACAGGGCCAGCCGCAGCCCCTCGTTCAACCTGGCCACCACAGCCAATTGCCCGCATGCCAGTTGTGCGTCCTGAATCCCCATTGCGGGATACAGCGGCGCCTCCAGGCCGTGCCAGAGGATCATGGCATTGGACTGTTTCCGAATGCCGCGGACTACGGTCCCGAACAAGGCGACCAGCCTGGCCACTTCCTCCTCCACCTGCGCCGGGGAAAGGGCGGAAAAGCCGGTATCCAACAAGGTGCTCAGGGCCGGAAGCGGCGCAAACACGAGTGCTGCGTCCAGATCGCGGTGCAGCAACTCCGGCGCCCCGCCCAATGCCTCCTGCACGAGGTTATCGAATCCGCCGAAGGCGACATCCGCACGAAACCCAAGCTCATAGGCCATGTACTGGAGATAGCCCTGGATCGATTCCATCGTTACGTTGCGCAGTACGGCCAGGCGCATGCGCGGGAGATCGCCGATCTCCGGCGCGGACAGACGATCCTCAATTTCGGCCAGTGTCGGCAGCGGCGGTTCGATGTAGAGCATATTAGGGAATGGTCGGTCAGAAAGTTGGATAGGGGAACGCTTGTTCGAAATCTACCCGGCCTGGACTGCTGCGAATCCGTTGAGCAGATTCAGCATGACCGGAAGCGAGTCCTGGTTGCGAACCGGCAGCAGGCTCGCGGTCTGGTCGGTCGCGAGCCTCGGCAAGCGCGGATTGGCAATCCGTAGGCCGGGATTGCGCCGGACCAGAGCGTGGCAGAGCACTTCGCCGGCCGCCTTGGCGGCACAATATTCGATCATATCGGATGGCAGTTCGTCTAAGGCCACCGTCGACGGACAAAACGCGCCTTCGAGCCCCACGGAACTCAAGTGTTCCACCAATTGCGCGAAGCCGCTGACATAGTAATCGCAGAAGCGGTCGAACAATTCGGCAGAGAACCGGGAGCGCGTCCCGACAAAAATTGGGGGCGTCGCAAAATAGTACAAGTGGGTCGGCCACCACCCGTCGGGAAGCGCGCTTTCAGGGACAAGCGGCGCACGAACATCCAGTGCGACCGCGCGCGCCTTGCCGCCGTGTGAAAGAATTTCGGCAACCACTGCCTCGGCTTCGCTGCGCCCCCGGTGATAGGTGAGGCAGACGTCCGCCCCACCGGCGGCCAACACCTTCGCCGTGAGTTCCCCCAAGCCCCTTGAACCGCCCACCACCAACGCGCGCTGAGTGCAAAACGCAGTCCGCGAGACGACTCGTGTTGCCAATTCCTGCATCGACGCCTGCCGGGTTGGCGGCGGACGCAGGAAAGCACGCACGGTCCCGGAAAGACCCGCGCCCTCCACCCCCACCGTGAGGAGGCCGAAGCGACGATCGAAGCGAAGGACGCGATAGCTCACGCGGCTCGGCGCTTCGCCCGTCCGGTGCGGTATTTGCGCCAGTTCAAGCTCGGAATACAGCGAATACAGACCGGGACATTCCATGCCGACGAGCCGGCTGGTGTTTGCAAGCAGAATCGGCAAGCCTTCGCCGCACAGGTCGACGAGCGCTGGAAAAAGCCGTGCTGCATGGCCGGTTTCGACCGGCATCACCCATCCGCCCGACCTGCCCTCCAATTCGTCCATCCCGAGTTCGATCGGCGTAGCGGAAGCAGGCGTGCCGGCCACGGCAGGCAAAGCGCGGACGGGCGCATCGTTTCCTGGCACAAATTCGACCAGCATTGCATCCCCTCCCGGAACCGTGACCTCTAGCCGAACCTTGCCGGATGCGTCAACGCCACGATCGCGACAGATCGCTGGCTCCCCAATCAAGATTGGGCGCGTGAACTCGACATGCAGGCTTGCGACGCTGCTGGCGCCGCCGCGCTTTCCGGCCCAGCATTCCAGCGCCCAGAGAAGGGTGTGAACGCCGTGCACGACCAGTTCGCCGGCAGGACAGCGACGGGCGTGCAGCGGATCGACGTGCAGGGGATTGCGGTCGCCGGAAAAGTCGGCGAATGCCAATTGATCTTCCAGCGAGAACATACGCTCGCCTAGAATCGGCAGCATTGCTTCAGGTGCCATCTGCGCGCTTCATTTTTTCCATCGGGCGGGATTGACATACACCTCGTCGTCGACTGCAAACTGCCGCAGACGCTCCATGGCGCCAGGCGGCAAGGGCGAATCCGCGGTGGCGAGGATTTCCTCCCACTGGCGCACCTGTTCGCAACCTACGATGATCCTATCGGCGTCGGCGCAATGCAGACTGAACCCGAGCGCAGCCTGCAGAGGCGGTACGCCCAATTCCTGGTATGCAGTCCAAAGGCGCGCATGGTGGGCGCGCAATGCGCGGAAATGCTCAGGGAGGCGCTCCGGAGGCATGAGCAGCACCCCCTGCAGGAATGCGCTGCGCAAATGCACTTCGACCCCCCGCGACTTGGCGACGCAGGACAGCCCGCTTGTGACGTAGCGCTGGTCGTATATGTTGTAGGGAACCTGGACCAGATCGAGTTGATACCGAGCCAGCAATTCGGCAAACTCTGCCGGCCGGTAGAGGGAACACCCGATCTTCTCAACCATGCCTTCCGCGCGCAACTCCTGGAGGCGCTTCCACAACGCGTTGCCGGCAGGCCCCAGCAGATCATCCGCATGATGCACCAGAAGGCCATATACCGCCGTACCGCCAAGCGTCGACAGCGAAGCGCGAAACGCCTCTTCCACCAGGTCCGCGGACTCGGCGGGGGTTTTGTCCGTGCCCTTGAGCGGTCGGGTCTTAGTCACCACCTTGAACCCGGCGGCAACGGCGCGGTGCTCGCCGAGCGCGCGTTCCGCGTCACCGTACGCCCATGCGGTATCCAGCGTTGTCACGCCGGATTCCCGCGCCCTTTTCAGTATGGCTGACACGTCCGCCGCCGGCGCGACGCCGCTTTGATTTGCGATCCCGTAGCTCATGCCCCACTGGACCGTGCCCAGCCCCAGGCGCTGCGCGGCGCTCAGCACCCGAGAGCCCGCGAAAGCACGGACACCACGTAGTCCTGGTCGTCGCCGGACAGCCGCGGGTGCAAGGGAAGGGTGATGGCTTGGTTACCGTGGCGCTCCGCTTCTGGAAAACTCCCCTCCACGCGGCCGGGGAGACGGTAATAGGGCTGCAGATGAACCGGCGTGTAATGCACGTTGACCAGGATGTCTTCGGCGCGCATCGCTTCGAACACGGCCCGCCGGTTCTCCTCGACGTGGACGACATACAGATGCCAAGCCGAGACATTGCCATTGGCCAATTGCGGCCTCCTTATCGGCAATGCTGCCAGAAGCGCGTCATAGCGCCGCGCCAGTTCCTGACGGCGCGCCAAGTAGCCGTCGAGACGCTGCAACTGGCTCAGGCCCAGGGCGGCGTGGATGTCCGACAATCGATAGTTGAATCCAAGCATTTGCTGCTCGTAGTACCACTGCGGCGCCGAAACGCCCTGATGGAGCAGCTTCGGGTCGCGGGTGATGCCATGAGCCCGCAGCATCAGCATGCGCTGGGCCAGCATGGCATCGTTGGTCAGGGCCATGCCGCCCTCGGCCGTGGTGATGATCTTTACCGGATGAAAGCTGAAAACGGTGATGTCCGACCAGCGGCAGCTGCCGACGGGCTCGCCATTTCTTGACGCGCCGATGGCGTGCGAGGCGTCTTCCAGGACCTTGAAGCCGAATTCCCGGGCAAGATCCCATATCGCTTCCTGGTCGGTGGGCTGGCCGGCAAAATGCACCGGCACCAGGACCTTGGGCAGGCTGTGTTCCCGTCGGGCGCGAACCAGTTTTTCCTTCAGGCAAGGCACGCTCAAATTCATGCTTGCCGGATCGATATCGACAAAGTCCACATCCGCGCCGCAATAGCGGCCGCAATTGGCCGACGCCACGAACGTATTGGGTACGGTCCAAAGGCGGTCGCCGGGCCCCAAGTCCAGCGCCAGGCAGGCGATGTGCAGCGCCGAGGTTGCGCTGTTGACCGCCACCGCATGATGCGCGCCCACACGCGCGCGCACGGCCTGTTCGAATTCACCAATCGTGGGCCCTTGCGTAAGATTTTCCGAACACAGCACCTTTACCACTGCGTCGATATCGCTCTGGGTGATGTCCTGCCGGCCGTAAGGGATCATCGAATACCTTCTGGGTGTTTTGGAGCGGCGGTTTGCAAACATGTCAGGCGGTCGGATCGACTGCGCGTGCGAAATTCAACGCCGTGGACGGCAGTGCAACGCGCCATCCAGGCAAGAAGCGGTTTCACGCCCGTCCGGCCGCCGCCCCGGCGATCAATTGCTCGAGGAAGACGTGGGTGGGGTTCTCGTCGTCGTTGTTGATGACATAGGGCACCATCTCCCTGGTCTTGGCTGCGTAAGACTCGTCGCTGAGTGCGAGTATTTTCATTACGCGCCCGGCAAAGGCTTCGTAACTGTCTTCCTTAAGACTCCAGATTCCGTCGACGCAGAAATCCCACAGCGGATTGCCGGAGAAATTGCAGAACAGCGCCCTGTCGCCCCGGCTCAGACCTTCGCGCAATGCCGTGGACACCATGGCAAGCGAGAGACGGCTTCTCGAAATCAGTCCGTAGGTCGTGAACTGCTCGCGAACCCGAGGGGTAATGCGCACGTCATTCCCGATGTACTTTTCGTACCAAATCAACTCCGCATCAAGGGAGTGAATGTCGGCCCGATTCTCCTGCGGGGTAGCGTCCCGTTTGCCCGCGATGACCAGCCTCAAGCCCCGTTCTCGGGCTAGACGCACCGCGTATTGCGCAATCCGGCCGACCGCATCCTCGAATCCGGGATATCTCAGATCCCAACCCGGCGAAGCCTCCGCTACCACGCACAGGTCATAGTCGAAGCGTTCGCTTTTGAACGCCTGCGCCGCCGCCCGAAAGCGGCGAAAGTAGGCTTCTCTCAATGAGCCAACGGGATAGAAGCGCTCCACATGCGCTCCCCTGCCCAGGTAAAGTTCCTTTTCGTATTTGCCAAAACACGCGTACTCCGGAATGAAGATGCGCCTGGCGGCAGCCTCCGTCAGTTCGAGCACATCGTAGCGTGCGGCGTTCTGGATCGCCAGATAGCGCCTGCGGCGATGATCCGCGCGGGCCATATCGTGGAACAGTTCGGAGTTGTCGATATAGGTGATCACGATGCGCGGCGCGAACTGTCGGACCAGAGCCACAAAATAAGCCGTCCGAAATGGCGTGCCCCGCAAGAGCAACAGGAACCACTGAAGAATGACGCTCCAGGAAAGGCGCAGCCTGGTCATGGTCACTTCCAGCGGCGCCACTCTGGCACTACCGCAAAGAGGCAGAATATAGTCGATATTGGCCAATTCGAAGATGACGACATCAACCGGCTTCATGGCGCCCCATTGAACCTCGAGAGCGCGTGCCCATAGTGAGATCCGCTCCAGGCGGCGCAACAGTTTCCCCCGCATCGCCGCGTTCACCAAACCGAGCGTCCGCCATCCATCACGACGTTCTGTCCGTTCATGTAGGATGACGCGCCGGAGCAAAGGAATTGGATCGCCGCCCGGTATTCGTCCCGCGTCGCCATCCGGCCAAGCGGAATCAATGCGCTGAGGCGTTGGACAAACGCCTCCCCCTGGCCATTGAATACACCGCCCGGTGACAGCGCATTGGCACGCACGTTCTTGTCAGCCCAATATGTGGCGAGGTAGCGTGTCAACCCTACCAAGCCCGCTTTGATTACTGAGTACGTTACGGGTTTTACTGGCTGCAGTTCGTCCGGAAGTCCGTCTTTTCTATACAGCCGCTGATCCGGCGAAAAGACCGAAAGGTCCGAGGCGATATTCAGGATCACCCCACCTTTTCCATCCCTCGCCATAGCCGCGCCAAAAACCTGGCTGCACAAGAATGCCCCGGTCAGCCCGACTGCAATCTGCAAATCCCATTGTTCCAGGGGGAAGTTTTCGAGCCGGGAGGTTTCCAGGACGCCTTCATCACCCTTGACTTTCGGGTCGATTGCGGCGTTGTTGACCAAAACGTCGATACGAGTACCGACGAACCATAACGATTCGGCAACGGTGCGTATCGCGGCGAGCCGGGTCACGTCCATAACCCGGGTGACTATCTTTTCCCGAGCGAAGTCTGACGCCAGCGCATTCCGGGCTGTTTCCAGCGCGGGCTCGGAAAGATCTGTCAGAACCACGGTCGCGCCGCTTTCCAGCAGAGCGGCAGCGTGCTCCAACCCGAGCAAACCTGCGGCTCCTGTAATGAGCGCGGTCTTTCCGCTTAGATCGAATTTCTTGGATGCCATTGCGTATTGCCTCGATTTGACGGGCTTGTCTCAGGACCGGACCTGGCCGCCGTCAAGCGTCCAGATGCCGCCGGTTGCGAAGCCGGCGCGGGAGGATGCCAAATAGACCGCCAGACTGGCTACTTCGTCCGGCGTTCCCAATCTCGACAAGGAAACGTCGCGCTCCAACATTTCGTGAACCATTTTTTCATTCTCGTACAGCTTTCGCGACCAGACGGAGCCGTCAAACAAGATGTTTCCGGGCGCGATTGCGTTGATTCGCACGCCGAGCCTGCCGAGGGGGCGGGCAATGCCACGCACGTATGCGTTAAGGGCAGCCTTGGCACTCGAATATGTCACTGGGGCGCCCGGAATGACTTCAAGCCCGCAAATGGACGACACGCAGACTATTGCGCCCTTGCTCGCCGCAAGCGCCTCACGTGCCGCTTCAACCGTGTTTGTGGTGCTCCAAAGGTTCAGGGCGAACACCCGCTGCCACTCCTCCGGCGATTCCTCACCGGGAGGCACCGACCGACCGCTGCCTACGTTGCAGACGAGAATATCCAGCCGTCCCAATGACTTGATCGCCTCCGCGACGATTCGTCGCGCCTCCTCCGGGCGCGTGACATCCCCCGCCACGGACAGGGCACCGGGGAGGGCCGCTGCCGCCGCGGCAACGGCATCTGCGGTTCGGCCATTGAGTGCCACCTTGCATCCCTCGGCATGCAATGCTTTCGCGATGGCATGCCCGATTCCTTTGGAGGAACCCGTGACAAGCGCAGTTTTACCGGAGAGTCCAAGCAACATGTTCGATGTCGGTACTTTTTCGATCAATGACTCGGGTCAAACACAGGTGCTGGCATGCCAGCGTGATGCACGCTGCTGATTGCTCATCCCCGCCCCTACAGTCCGAATTGTCTGATCCAACCGATCACCATATCGCGATAGGAGCACAGGGTTTCGGCGTGATTCGAATCGGTCGCTCGAGCCGTCTGCAGGATATAGTTTCCTCGATACCCAATCTGCGCGAGTTCCGCAAACACCGCTTGAAAATCCGCGCTGCCGGTCCCGAGCGGTACCGTAGTACCACCGAGTACTCGATCTTTGACGTGGACATTGACGATCCGTCGGCCATAAGCGGCAAACTCGTCCCGAGGGAGAAAGCCGAGGGCGGCGCTGTTGCCGATGTCATAGTTGATGCCGAACAGGGCTGGATCGAGACGGTCAATGAAACGAGCGAGATCTTCCGGAGCAAAATCCGATTCGAATATCACACGAAGACCTTTGGCCGAGAAAAGCGGCGATTGCGCCTGCAAAAAATCGATCAACGCCTCTTCCTGCTCACCGGTATCCAGCCGGCCGTTGTCGACCAGTGGCACCACAATCATGTCGATGCCCACAACTGCGCACGCGTCGGCGATCGCCACGAAGTCCTTCTTCAGCGCCTTCCCTTGCTCCGCCTCTGCCTTCCAAAACGGTGCCTGCATGAAGCAATCGCCAGTGAGCGAAGGGATACCAATTCCGTGGCGGAGGCCGAGATTGCGGATTTCCCCCTGACCCGCGGGGGTCAGCAATGGGTTCTCGAAGAGGCGATCCTGATCCAGCGTCCATTCCATCAAACGGAGGCCGCATTTCTCGGCAACCGGAAATTCGCCTGCCCATGACTCCCATGGAAACGCCTGGATGCGGCCATCGACCAACGGCGATAGCCGGCCTTGCATGAAGCCAATGCGATTATTCACTTTGGCTTGAAACGGTACGGTGTCGGCGCGCTGCCTTTTACCGACGAATCCCGCGCTGCATCCCATGCCTGAATCTGCCGGACAATATCGACACCGGTGTTGTCGCTCCAACGGCGCAGCAACTTGCCGAATATCTCGCCTGTTTTCCCCGAGCCAATCGCGCTGCCATTAAGCGACGTCACCGGCAACATGCTAAACGGCGTTCCTGTCATGAAAGCTTCGTCGGCGGTATAGACATCATAGGCGTTGAAGTTCTTCTCGACGACGGGAATGCCCAACTGCGGACAAAGCTCCTGCATCACGTAGTCGCGTGAAACACCTCTGAGGATATTTCGGCCTTCCGGCGAAATGACGGCGCCGTTCTTGACGATGAAAAAATTATCGCCCGTGCCTTCGGCAATGAAGCCGTCGGGATCGAGCAGGAGCGCCCAGTTGTTGTCCCCTTCGATCTGCGATGCCTCTATATTCGCCATCAAGTAATGTATCCGGCTGCGATTCTTCACCTTCGGATCAAGCAGATCGGCCGGAATGGCGCGCTGCGAAGTGATGACGGCGTTGATTCCTGTTGCAAACAATTGCGCCATGCCGACAACCGTCCAGCGCAGCGGAAAGTCGGCGATGATGACATTCGGCCCCTTGTGCAGGCCTTCGATTCCCTGATAGATTCCGAGCAACCCTCGGGAGACATCGATCATCAGCCTGTGCTCATCGTCCGCCGCAAACAGATGGTCGTTCGCGTCGATGGTTTGATAGCAGGCCTGTTCCATTGCTTCGGGCGTCATCTGGAGGGGAATTCTGAGAATCTTGATTCCGGCGTACAGGCGTTCGATATGTTCCCGCAATTTGAATTGCTTCTTGTTGAACGACCGCGTCATCTCGAACACCATGTCGCCGAACATCAAGGCAGAGTCATAAATGGAGATCTTCGCCTCGCTTTCGGGGACAAGCTTTCCATTGAAATAGACGACGCGTGTGGCATTACTCATCGGGAGGCACCCTCATGGTTGAGATTGGCTGGCAAGCTTTTCGGGGCAATATACCGTGTCATACCAGCGGATGATGTCGGTAATGTGGAATTGGGAGTTTCGCGGGTAGAGATATTCATAGAGCCGTCGCATGAATTCGTACTGCTCCTGAGTATTGACGTCCAGCACCAGGTCCGGGCGCCGGAACTCGGCAGGGCATTTGATCGTACTGATTGGACACCATTTCGCATCCACCGCCTGGCTGCGACTGTAGTCGTAGAAATTGAGATGGACGTGTTCGCGCTGGCGAGGGTCGCTATGCCTTTCCCTCGCCTCGGCCAACAGGGAGAAATCGAACATTTCGGCACCGATCCCGTCCGGATACTCGGAATCCCCTATCACCGACAGATTGGAGGAAAAACCTCTATGACCCAAGGACAGATGGTGATCGGCGATCCGGTCTATTTCAGACGCCTCGGGCGTCGCGTTGTCGGCGGGCAGCCGGCCGACAATATCCGCCTTGGTCCAAACCGCCGCCTGGTAGTAGCGCTCGACAAGATCGCTTTCGGATCCCGCGAATACCTTGACGCCATAGCGCTGGCCAAGCTGCTTCAGCACGGCATCCTTTTCCGTATCGGGAATCGCCAGAACGATATCGTCCAATCGCGTGCAACGCTTGACGCGTTCGAGAATGCGGCCCACCAGCGGCGCGCCTGCCAAGTCCATCATCGACTTTCCCGGCAGTCGGGTCGAACCCATGCGGGCCTGAATGATCAGGACGACACGCTGTCTCATGAATTGGTCTCCGCAAAATAGGCCTTCTCAACCAGGCCGCAAACGATATGGCCGATCATGATGTGGCACTCCTGAATGCGGGCCGTCTGCGTCGATGGAACGCAAATGCAGTCGCCTAGCGACTTCAATCTTCCACCACCCTGGCCGCTCAATCCAATCGTGACGATTTCCCGCTGCTTCGCCGCAGCGACGGCAGCAAGAATATTGGGACTATTCCCGCTGGTAGAAATGGGGATGAACACGTCACCGGGTCTCGCGATCGCCGCCAGTTCACGGGCAAAGACCTGGTCGTAACCGTAGTCGTTGCCGATCGCGCTCATCGCGGAATTGTTGGTGCCCAGCGCTATCGACGGCAGCGGCGCGCGGTCAAACAGGAAGCGCGAAATGAACTCGGCGGCAAGGTGCTGGGCATCGGCAAAGCTGCCGCCATTCCCGGCGAAAATAAGTTTGCCGCCGGCCCGCAATGACGATAGGCATTGCTTCGCCAGATTTTCGATTTGCCCGACTATGTGCGCATCGTTCAGCATCGCCTGCTTGACGGCGATGGAAGCACTGACTTGGCGGACAATTTCAACGGACACCGGTTCGCTCACAGCGTCCCCTCGAGCCGCTCCATTGCGACCCAGAAGCCTTCGCCGCCGTTCTTGTGTCCTTGCCAGATTTCCGGAATAAACGACGCATTCGGACAACCTTCCTTGAGGATTGCGCCCAACCGCACAAAATCGATATCCCCTTCGCCCACCTGAAGCCCTTCGCCGTTCAATCCCATGGCGTCGCCCAAATGAAGATGCGCCGTAAATGGAGCGACCCGGCTGCTGAAGTCGTAGAAGTCGATTCCCATATGATTGCAGGTCAGCCGGCTGTGGGAAACGTCGAAGCACATGCGCAGGCCAAGTGCGCCGCACCACTCGACTATCTCGTCGATCTTTACGAAGATATTCTGGTAGCGCTGGCCGCCGAAATGCCAGGGAAAGGGCGCCATGGTCTGGGGAATGAGTTCAACGCCTTCCATGTCGAGTTCGGCAAGGCTCTTGGCAAAGCGCTCGTAATAGCCGCGGATTTCGCGCGCCGGAAGCGGGGCATCCATGGTGAAACCGCCGATATTGGCGACGATGAGCGGTCTCGGGGTATTGGGGAAAAAGCGCTTCAGATTCCTGGTAATGTCTATCACACGTTGCGTTTCGCGCAGGGATTCAATCCTGTAGGCACTGTCGGGGGTGGCCAGGTCCATGAGCCGGCTGCCAGCAAACAGCTCCGGCGCGTGAACCACGAAACCGGCAGTGTGTGCGCCTTCCAGAAAATCGGCCGGATCAAGTTCCATATCCGAATAGGAAAGATGGAATTCAAACACGTCGGGCCGTATCCGCGCGGCGTATTCCTTGAAATCATGGTAGCGAACCGGAACGCCCCAGGGCCGCGAAAAGCGGTAGGGCCGCGGCTCGATTCGCTTATCCGACAGATCGGAGGGATAGAAGAAATCCTCTTCCGCGAGGTCATGCTGCAATGTGCGCCCTAGCAGTTCTTCATAGCGCTGGGGAGACAAACCCTGACCGGGGCTGCGGACCTTGACATGCGCAGCGGCAAGAACGGTTCCCTTGGCAAGGTCGGTGGCCGCCACAAGGCTTTTCCCCAGGTTCTCCCGGTTGATCATTTCACCTTGGGACAATCGACGCTCTTTACCTTCACCCAGGGCATCTTCGATTTCCCGGATGCCTTCAATCATGCGCCTGAATTCGGGGTGCGTAAGGCTCGCCGCATGGTCGGGGCCTTCCATTTCCCGGTCCAGCGTGAAATGGCGCTCTATGACACACGCCCCAAGCGCGACGGCCGCCAGGGATACATTGATGCCGCGTTCGTGCCCCGAGTAGCCAACCAGTGGATGAATCCCGCGCAATTGATGCATCCATTTTAGGTTGATATCGTGAAGCGGCGCCGGGTAGGTGCTGTTGCAGTGAAGCAGCACAAAAAAAGCATTGCGCTTATTGAGGAAATTCACTGTGTATTGGACTTCTTCCGAACGACTCATTCCCGTGGAGAGAATCAGGGGCTTCCCCGTGGCTGCGAGTTTGTCCAGAAGCGGAAGATTGGTAAGGTCGGCGGAAGCCACTTTATAGGCGGGTACGCCAAAGCCTTCGAGGGCGTCGACGCTACGGGCGTCCCAGGGGGTGCAGAGGTAGAGAATGCCCTTCTGCGCGCAATAGCCAGCGAGTCTGCGATGATCTTCGACCGGGAGTTCGAAGCGGCGCAGCAGATCCAGGACGTACTCCGTTCCAAGATCTTCGCCGTCCTTGCGCAGGGTGCGCCGACGGTAGACCTCGTCGAGATGGCGCATCTGGAACTTGGCACAATCTGCGCCCACATCGGCGGCGAGGTCGATCATTTGAACCGCACGGTCGAAATCCCCATTGTGGTTGTTGCCGATTTCGGCGATGACATAGGTCCGGCCTGATCCTATTTCGTGATTTCCGATGGTGATGGTCATTATTTTTCGATTTCCACGTGATTCTTTCGCTCGCGCGCCGTCCATGCGCGAAGTCCTTCCTGCTCGAAGCGGAAGGGGCGTATTTTGAGTCCGGCGCTTTCTAGGTTCGCCATCACCTCATGCTTATGGAACGGCGGAACAAAGAACAGGAAAAAACCCCCACCCCCCGCTCCCAGAAGCTTGCCTCCGACGGCACCATGGCGCCGGGCGCCCTCGTAGATCTCATCGAGCCGGGCCGTCGAAATCTTGCTGCTCAACTGGCGTTTGAATTGCCACGCTTCGTGCAGGGATTGCCCAAACTCAAGCAACTTGCCTCGAAGCAACTGGTTGCGCATCCGGTAAGACAGAGCCACGTTGCTTTGAACCAACTGGCGTACATCCTGCTGTTGCATTTGCTGGCGCTGATCCTGGTGGATATCGCCGGAGTCATGCGTGGTCCCGGTATCGCACAGGATCAGACTTTCTTCCAACTCCAGCAGGGTGTCCGAATGTATCCTCAGCGGATGCACGATATTCTGGTCCATCCGGAATTCCATGAAATTGAAGCCGCCGAATACCGTGGCGTACTGATCCTGCCAACCGCCCGCCACACCAAGATAGAGGCGCTCGGCCTGGTATGCGAGTTCGGCGAGTTCGTGAAGATCCCATTGATCGCGGCGGAATTGGTTAAAGCATCCGAGTACCGCCGCCGACACTACCGCGGATCCTCCTAGCCCCGAATTCATCGGAAAATCCGAATGAAGATAGAGTTCAAAGCCGAAATCGGGGTGTATGGCTTTGAGCAGGGATTGAATCAAGCCAAAACGGCCTTCCTGCGCCAACGCCGATCGAAGATCGTCGGCGCACAGGCATTCAGCGAGGTCGAGCGACCGGATAAGGATCTTTTCATCGTCCCGCAAGCGCAGCGTGGCATGACTGTAAAGGGAAATGGTCGTATTGATGACCGCGCCACCTTCGCCGGAAAAGTAGTGGGTCAGGTCCGAACCGCCGCCGCCGAAGCTGATCCGGACTGGAGAGCGGGAACGTGCATAAACCGGTTCCTCCGCCTGAATCGGCAGATGATCGCGGCTGACGATACCTGCGAGGCGCCGATTCGCATCCAGAAGGGGAATAACCCGAATCCGATGGTCGAGCTTTTTCAGCAAGACTTCGCGCGGCGTGTCGGGAGCCGCCCACACGAATTCGGCATTTGCACATGAAGCGATAGGCTCGTCCAGCGAAGTCCCGTCCAGCAATTTTCTGCGTATGTCGCCATCCGTGGCGAGGCCGATTACGGCACCTGCGAGCGTGGTAGTCAGTACGATTCCATGATGATTGGCGTCGATCTGCAGGAGCGCATCCCGCAGCGGCGCCCTTTCAAATATCAAGAAATTATTCAGCTGCACAAAAGGCCCTTGCGGTCTGCTTCGACCCAGCGACAGAATCGAAGATAATCATCTGGAATGCCGATATCGATGAAATCAGTTTGCAGCGCCACAGCTTTCAAGTTACCGCGGGCAGCAAGCGCCGGAAAGCTGACCCGCTCCAGAGAAAACGGCAAGCGGTTCCAGTCCTTGAGAATTTCAGCATCCAGATGGCACAAACCGGCATTGATCCAGCCCGCCCCCGCGCCATTGCTTTTTTCATGAAAGGCAGTGACATAACCACGAGCGTCGAGTTGCACCCGACCATAGCGACCGGCGTCGCCCAATTCCACCACGGCCATGGCGGGCGCATCGGCCGCGAGGACTTCCCGGACGCCGCTGCCGAGCCAGGTGTCCGCATTGGTTACCAAAATACTCCCGGATAGTTGCAACTCCGCGACCGCAAATGCTACTGCCCCGCCCGTTCCCATGGGAGCGGGTTCTACCAGCCATTGCACTTCGCAATCCTTCAGCAATCCAGCCTGCTCCTGTTTCAGGAAGCCAACGATCAGGTCCGCCTGATGGTGTAACAGAAAGACAAAGGACCTCAGACCTTGGGCAATCCAATGCTGGATCTGCAGGTAAAGAAACGGCACCTTCCCGACCGGGGCCAACGCCTTGGGAACTTCCGCCACTACAGGCAAAAGTCGGGTGCCAAAGCCGCCGGCCAGAACCAGCATCCTCACTGCGCCACCAACTGCGTCTGGCCGCTTGAATGATCGTGCATTGCGCTATCCGTGACTCGCTTCGGGCAGAGCAACCGAAACTTTTCCCAAGACATCCGCTGCAGCGCCCTCCACCACCACACTTCCCCGCTCAAGGAGAAATAGCCGGTCGCAGTGCTCGACGGTGCTCAACCGGTGCGCGACGATTATAAGGGTCTTATCGCCCCGCATGGCGCGCACCGCATCCATGATCCCCCGTTCAGTGTCGATATCAAGAGAACTGGTGGCCTCGTCGAGCACCAACACGGGAGGATTGTGGTAGAGCGCCCGGGCAATGCCAATGCGCTGACGCTGGCCGCCGGAGAGGCGCACTCCTCGCTCGCCCACCACGGTATCCAAACCTTGCGGCAGCTCCTTGACGAACTGTTCCAACTGAGCCGCGCCGATCGCTCGCTGGACAGCCGCTTCGTCTATCTGCTCGGAAGGAAGACCAAATGCCACGTTGCGGCGCAGCGTGTCGTCGGAGAGATATATTGACTGAGGCACATAGCCCAACTGATCCTGCCAACCGCGCGGGTTTGGCTGGATATCGACACCGTCGATTTTTACCGCACCGCTGACCGGGGTGAGCAGGCCGAGAATGATATCGACCAAGGTGCTTTTCCCCGCGCCGCTGCCGCCGATGATTCCAATACTGGCGCCGCGCGGGATAGACAGGCTCACCTCGTTCAACGCCAGCTGTTCCGCGGCGGGATACCGATAACTGACATTTTCGAGCGTGAGCGCGCGTTTAAACGGCGTGGGTTGGCCGCGAGGCGCGGCATCGTCCGGATTCAGAAGGCGGAATTCCTTGTACAGGTTCTCAACCGCAGGCAATGCATAACGCACCGTCTGTACGGCGACGAGTGCGCGACTTACGGAAGGCATCAGGCGAAAAGCGGCGGCCGCGAACATACCAACGGTCGGCACGACGGCCCCGGCCGGCTTACCCTGCCAGATCATGACCAGCACCAAGGCAACGAGCCCGATAACTGCGAGCAGCTCAAGCCAAAGCCGAGGCAGCGCCACCAAAGTATGCTGGCGCTGGCCGATGCGCGCCACCCCGGTGCTGTGAGTCCGATATTGCGAAAAAAATTCCGCCTCGCGGCCCAGCAATTTGATGTCCTTGGCGCCACCTAGCCCTTGCTGCAAATGCTGGATGCGCATGGCCGAATGGTGCTGCGCCGCCACGCCCCAGCGCAGGATGTGACTGCGGGTCAAACGGTGAAAACCCAATCCGGGCAGTCCGAAAGCGCATATCACCACAAGCGCACCGATCGGCTCCACCATGAGCAGCAACGCGGCAATTCCCAGGAGCACAAGGCCTTCGGTCGCCAAAATGAGACCTTGTTGAACCACTGATGCGAAGCCGCTGACCTGGTTGGTCGCGTTGTGAATCAGATGAGCCGAGTTCCTCTGCAAATGGAAAACATAGGGCTGGCGCAGGTAACCATCGAAAAGGCGCTGGGAGAAATTGTCCTCCAGGTCATATACGAAGCGCATTTGGCTCCAAGCGAGAAACGCTAAAAACAGCGCCTTTACCACGGCCACACCCACCAATACCAGCATGCCTCCAACCACGAGTTGCTCCTGACTGGGATTACCCAGCTTTTCGAGCCACGGAGCAAACGCCGAATACTTGGTGACGATATCGCTGTTGGTAACCAGAGCCAATGCGGGGATGACCAGACCGATACCCAGCGTCTCAAGCAGCATTCCAACAAACATCAGGACCATAAGCACTGCTGCGCCCCTGCGCTGCGCGGGCACCATCGAATACCAGAGCATGTGGAACAGGCTCGACGGTCTTTGCACCCCCATGGCTTTGCTTTGCAAGGATTTCTTTGTTACGCCAATGATTCCAGAATATTCTTGGCAACCGGAAAATTGATGGTTCGTACGAGGAGGGCAACGCCGATCAGATGGAGAATCATGCGTAGGTTTGACAGGCGGCGAACGGCTTGCCAATGGTATCTTTGGCAATAAGATTCGGCGCTCCTTGCAACGGCCAATCGATCGCGAGTCGCGGATCGTTCCAAAGCAACGTGTGTTCGTCCTCCGGGTGCCAGTAGTCGGTCGCCTTGTATAGAAATTCTGCGCTCTCTGAAGTGACGCAGAAACCATGGGCGAAACCGGGGGGGATCCATGCCATGCGCTTGTTTTCCGCAGAGAGCGTGAAGGCGACCCATTTCCCGAAAGTGGACGACGATCGCCGCAGGTCCACGACCACGTCGTAGACTTCGCCTGCGATTACCCGCACCAACTTGCCCTGTGGGTGCTGCAATTGATAATGCAGACCGCGCAGCACGTCGCGCTGCGATTTGGAATGGTTGTCCTGCACGAAGTCGACTTCGATACCGAGGCTTAGCAGTGCGCGCTTGTTCCAGCTTTCGTAGAAGAAACCGCGCTCATCTCCGAAGACCTTCGGTTCGATTATCAACACGTCCGGGATGGTGGTCGGTGTTGCTTTCATTCGTACACCCGCACGTTGAATATTCTTGCTATTTCAGATTGAATTTCAAACATTTTCCGCCGTCATCCGCGTAGTTTTCAGCACCTTGCCAGGCACTCTTCGTTCCCAATACAAACCTGCGCGTTGCGAGTCGACGCAATTCACGGCAATGTGCGGCATATCGCATCGAAATACGAAGCGCGTATCGACAGGAAGCCACGGGTAGTAGCCGTCAGAGGAAGGAGCGGGGGGTGTAGTCAGCGCAACGCGAGGTAACGCTTTATGGTCTTCAGTCGTTGCGCCTGTTCAGGATCGCTTCTTGCTTTTATCAGCGCTTCGCGAAAAAAGGCCAAAATTATCCCTGCAAGGCCCGCCGCCATCGTCCAAAGTATTACAAGGATGGCACGCTTGGGTTTGGACTTGCGGTCCGGCTCGATCGCCTTGTCCATCACCTGGATGACGGAGGACTCCTTGGCTTCGTCGATTTTGGCGATTTCGTACTGCCTGGCGAGCAATTCGAAGATGACTTCGTGGTATTTGACGTTGCGCAGCAAACTGAGGCTGTCCGAAACTTGGCCGCTTGGGCTGTTTGTAGTAGCGTTGGTGCCGCCGACTCCTTCAATCTTGGCAAGTTCGCGTTTCAACGAAGCCAGTTCCTGTTGCGCCATTTGAAGGTCCGGATTGCGATCTGCGGCAAAGGAGCGCATGGCGCCAATTTGGACTTCTTTCACAGTAATCTGCCCACGCAAGCGTGCAGTTACTTCCACCATTGCTCGGCCCTGTTCGTCCACCTTTACCAGCCCGCCGGTTTGCAGGGCCTGCCTGGCCGCAGCCTCAGCCTTGGAAAGGTTGTCTTTCGCCAATGCAAACTGTCGCTCGAAGAAAAGGCGGCGCTGCGAAGCTTCGGTCACCGCTAGTATGCTGGTGAATTTTACGAGTTCGTCGATATAAGCATTGGCAAGTTCGGCTGCACGCTTGGTATCCTTGTCGTCTACTTCGACTGTAATCGTGCCATCTTTTTCTGACGTAATCTTGGTAACGCCTTCCAGAGCTTTGTACGCGTCCGAGGGGTGTTCAATATCGATCTTCCAGGTCTTCATCAAATCAAAACGCTGGATCATGTTGTCTGCCACGGTACGGCTCTTGAGCATGGCAACGTAGAGATCGTTGGGACTCTTGAGACCCGCCGCTCCGCCCACCAATCCGGCGATCCCCCCAAGCTGCGCCAGCATCGCCGAGGCACTGGACTGGCTTTGCTGCGGCGGCAGAATCCTTGCGCTAGCAGTGTAGATGTTGGGCAATGTGAGGCTGTATGCAGCAACCGCTAATCCGACCACAAACGGCAGCCCGAGGACCAGTTTCTTGTGCTTGGCAAGGACGATTAACAGATCGAGCAAGCTCATTTCGTCATCGCCAGTGCTAGCGTCGTGTATTGAGTCTTCTGGCAGGTTGGCGGATTCAATCATCTGGTCATTGGCAGCAATAGGTAAATATGGGATGGCGGGAGCAGTTGCGGACTCTAATCTCGGCGGAGGCGCCGCACCTCCACATTCTCTATTGCTTGATCACTTTCAAGGCTGCTGCGCCCAAGCCGAACTGATACAGAATCTGGCCATAGTCCTTAAGTACTTTCGTCCACGTCGTGCGCTCAAAATCTTCTGGCACTACGATAGTGTCACCGGGCATCAGGCGTTCACCTTCAAAGCCCGCCATCAGCCATCCGGATTGGCGCTTGCTTATGACAGAGCCGTCGACCCGGAGCAGATACACGTCCGCCTTGTCGCCCATCCGGGACACGCCGCCGGCCTGGCGCAGGTAATCGGTCAGGCGCTTTTCCGGTCTGAACACAAACGCATTTTCGTTATAGACCGCGCCGACGACGTTGATCGTGGATGGTTTGGAGGGAACAACAAAGCGATCGCTGTCCTCGAGCACAAGATCCGGGAGATCCTTGAGCCCTGCCGCATCGTCCGCCGGAAGTTCGAGCACGATGCGGCCTGTGGCCTTGACCTGGCGCAGCTTGGCGATCAGCGTCTGCTGTGCCGCAGCGTCTGCCGACAGCCCCGACGCCTCTTCGGCGGTGGTGACGTTCTTGCTGCGGCTGATCGCGCTGCTCTGGATTTCGCGCTCGAGACGATTGACGGTTTCTTCGAGCTTTTTCTGCTGGAACACCCGGTTCGATTCACGCGTAAATTCCGCGCCGAAGAGATAGGCGTTCGGGCTCAGACCACCTACTCGCGCGACCAGTTGCCGCAAAGTTTCGCCAGGCTCGACGCGATAGATGCCCGAATTG
>CAYNVY010000003.1:0-65763 GCA_964400745.1 uncultured Enterobacteriaceae bacterium
TGAGCGTGTCCTGCAGCCTGCGGCGCGAGCGCACGTGCATGTGCACGTCGCCCGCTGCTACGAGTGGCAGACTGCTGGCCGCGCCGAGTTCGCGTAGCGCGGCGAGGCGCGCGCGGTCGTCTGCTCCGCACAGCAGTTCGACGGCGATCCAGGCGCGCCCGGCGAAGCGCTCGGCGAGCCAGCGTGCCTGTGGAACATCGGGCACCGCGCCCGGCAGGAGCAGGGCGAGGCAGCCGGGCAGGCCATGATCCAGGTCCTGGGTTTCGAGCACGTAGCGGCCTTTTGTGCCGCGGCGCCTGCCGAGTGTGATGAGCTCTGACAGATTGCCGTAGCCTTCGCGCTCGGTGGCGAGCAGCACCAGCCGCGGGCCGCCGGCGAGGCGGATTTCGCTGCCGAGGATCAGCTGCAGGCCGCATTCTTTGGCTGCGCCGTGCGCGCGCACCACGCCCGCGAACGAGCATTCGTCGGTGAGGGCGAGCGCGCTGTAGCCGAGCTGATGCGCCCGGGCGACGAGTTCCTCCGGATGGGAGGCGCCGCGCAGAAAGCTGAAATTCGATACGCAATGCAGCTCCGCGTAGGCGGGCAGGGCGGAGTCCACGACGAAGTTTTAAGAAAAAATGCCGTGCAGATACCATGCGCCGGCGGGGCTGCGTTCGCGGTAGACCCAGAGCAGCGCTTCGTCGGCGGCGCGGGCGATGAAATAATCGCGCGCCGTGTCGGCGCCGTCCCACCAGCCGGATTCGATCCGCTCCGGGCCGGCCAAGAGCTTCAGGGGGCCCTGATGGCAGGGGACGGTTCCGCTTTTCTCCAGTGGTTTCGGCTGCGCCAGCAGCCAGAACGGGCGCAGGTCGAAATCGAGGGCGAGCTGTTTTGCGCCCGGTTCAGTCTCAGCGCCGGCGCGATCCACGCGAACGCCGGCGCGATCTACACGAACGCTTGCGCGTTCAGGCCGATGATCGGCGTGCAGGGCGATGCCGTGCACGGCTGCATTGCCCAGGCGCGAGCGCAGGCGCTCGATCAGACGTGGCCAATTGTCGCCTTCGCATAATTCATCGGAAAAGAGATTCTGGTTGGCGTGTGCCAGCGGCTCGATCGCCTGCACTTCCAGCGCGATGGAGTGCACCGGCTCGGCGAGCGCCGTCTGCTGCAACTGCTCGCGCAGCAGCAACGCAAAGTGAGCCGCTTCGCGGCAGGTCGCGACCATTCCCAATTCGATCCGGGTGGCGGGCGCGGCGCGATGCGACAGGCTGAGCGTCAGCCGCCGCGTGCCGGCGGCGCGCGCTGCGAGAAAGCCTTCGAGCTGCGCCAGCAGGCGCTTGGCTGCAAACAGCAGGGCTTCGGCCTGCGTGGCTTCGGCCGGCAGCTCGATCGCGGCGCAAAAAGTTTCCGGCAGGACGCAAAAACCGCGCGGATCGGGCAGGCGGCCCAGGGCCTGATCCAGCGCGTCGAGCAGGCCCTGGCCGAAGCGCCGCGCCAGCCCATCGCGCGGCAGCGCCAGCAGATCGCCGATGTTGCCGGCACCGACGGAGGACAGGGCTTCCTCCTGTGCGCATTGCAGCACCGACAGGGGCAGGGCGCCGAGTTCGTCTTCGAGCAGCGCGGCATCGGCTATCAGGCAGGATTTTCCAGCGCGTGCGAACCAGGACGCGGCGCGGGCAGTGGGCGCGGCGGCGAGGCGCTCGCTGTAGCCCATCGCGGCAAGCCCCTGTCGCAGTCTCGCCGCTATGCGCGCCAGGCCGCCGAACAGCTTCAAACTGCCCGACACCTCCAGCAGCACCAGATCGGGAAATTCGAGTGCGACATTGGGCGTGCATTGCATCGCCCAGGCGGCGATGCCGAGCAGGGCTTCGGTTTCGGCCGCAGCGTCGCGTTCGCGCAGACGCAAGCCCGGCGCGAGTGCGAGCGCCGCCGTGACCGGCATGCCTGCGCGCAGGCCGCGCGCGGCGGCCTTGCCGTCGCAGACCAGGATGCGTTGCCGCTCGGTGATCGCGCAGGGCTCAGGCGAGGGCAAGCCGCGCTGGAACGCTTCCAGCGGCAGTTGCGGCAAATGCAGGGCGATCCAGAGCATGAAGGTTCACGAACGATGGCAGCCTGATAAAGCAGGCTGGCGTCGAGTCCTAAAAACTGTATATATGTACAGTATCCGGAAATTTTGCCAGCTTGTCCAGCGGGACCCCGTGCTCCAATGGCGCTGCCAGTGCGGCCGGTCGCAGTATCAAGGATAATCCGGCCATGCCTGCGTCCAACTTGCCCATTTATCGGCTGCACCTGAAAAGTCAGCGCGAGGACGATCCCATCTATCACCTCACGCCACAGGTCTGGCATGAGGTCGCAGCGCGCCACGGCGATCTGGCTGCCTGCTTGCAGGTGAGCTACGGCTGGGACGAAGAAGGTTTGGAGCGCAATCTCGCCGATGCCGATTTCCTGGTAGGCACTCGATTCAGAAAGAATGTGCTCAACGCAGCAGGCGGCCTGCGATGGATTCATACCACGGGTGCCGGGGTGGACGGGCTCGCGCCGCTGGCGGAATTGCGCAATGACATTGTGCTCACCAACAGCAGCGGCATACACAGCGACAAGGCGCAGGAGTTCGTGCTCATGGCCTTGCTCATGCTGCAAAGCGGCATGCCGCGAATGATAGTCGCGCAAAGCGCATGTCGCTGGGATCCGCATTTCACCGCGACGCTCGCCGCCAAGACTGCGCTGGTGATCGGGTACGGCGACCTTGGCCAGGCTGCGGCGGCGGCAGCGCGATCGCAGTCGATGCGCGTCGTGGCGGTTTCGCGCAGCGGCCGCTCCCAGCCCGGGGTGGCAGACCTCGTTTTGCCGGTGGCGCGACTCGATGAGGTGCTGCCAGCTGCGAACTTCGTGGTGCTCACGACGCCGCTGACACAAGAGACGCACAATCTGCTCGATGCGACGCGGCTGGCGCTGCTACCGCGCGGAGCCGGAATCGTCAACATCGGGCGGGCCGGCTTGCTCGATCACGCAGCGCTATTCGCGGGGCTGCGCAGCGGCGCCTTGGGGGGCGCTGTGCTCGATGTGGTCGATCCCGAGCCACTGCCGCGAACGGCGGAGCACTGGCGCGTGCCCAATCTGATCGTCACACCGCACATTTCCTGCGACGCCCCCGACTACGCTGATCGCGTGCTCGATTTGTGGTTCGATAATTTCGGCCGTTTCGTGCGTGGCGAGACGCTGCGTAATTTGGTGGACCGGGGCCTGGGGTATTAGCGGGAGGAGCGGTACGAGCGGCTGATTCACGGCAGAGCGTTTCGCAGCATGATTAATCCACGGTGTTTGCCCGCCTGCCGACACAAGCGTTGCCGGCAGCAGAATCGGCCGCGCAATCGGTGCGCCGCGGCGTTTCAGGATGGATACGGCGAGCCCGCCCTGGTGCGTGGCGAGCGCGATGCGCAGCGCCGCAGGTGAAGGTTCGCGCGCGGCTGCGACGGGGCGGAACAGCACGACGAGACCGCCCCCGCCCTCGGCGGCGAGTTGCAGACGCCGCAACTGGGGGAAGGCGGGCGCGCGTGGCCAGAGGAGCACGCCGCCGCAGGCCGCCGAGCGCAGCGCCTGCTCCGCCGCCCACAGTGCGTCGCCGTCCCTGGCAGTCTTGACGATGACGATGCGGGCCAAGTCGATGCCGGCCGCGGCGAGCGCGGGCGCGTAGGGCAGGTGGGGCGGCGCGATCCAGGCGATGAAGCGGCCCTGCGCGGCAAGCTGCGCCAGCGCCGGGCCGAGGATGCGCAACTCGCCTATGCCTTCGTGCTGCGGCAGGATTTCGGTGAGCGCGCCGCAGGGCCAGCCGCCGCCCGGCAGTTCGGCGTCCAGCGGCGCAAAGCCCGAGGCGATGCCGGGACAGGCGGGGCGCGCCAATTCGCTGCCGCGCCAGACGCCGGGGTACTGCTCGAGTGCGGCCGCGGGGCTGGGCATGGGCTCTCCAAGAAAACTGTATATCCATACAGTATCCAGAGCTTTAGCCGTTTTGTCTACCCGACAATTGCAAAGGGCCAGACGCAAGGTCAGGAACACAAGGTCAGGAACACAAGGTCAGGAACATTTTGTCGCTTCGACCTATTCGCAGCCGGGCTTCATGGCCGATCTCACATGCGAGCGCCACGAGAAGCTGCCGATTACGGAAATCCGCTCGGTCAAGACCGCGCCTGACGTCGACAAAACGCGGTAAACGCCCCGGGATGGGGTATCCTTGGGGCCGTTTTCCGTCGACACCCCCTCCCGATGCCTCTTATCCAGCTTTCCCAGGTCTCCCTGGCCTATGGCCATGTGCCCCTGCTCGATCACGTCGATCTGGTCATCGAGCCGGGCGAGCGCATCGGTCTGATCGGCCGCAACGGCACCGGCAAGTCCAGCCTGCTGAAACTCATGGCCGGCACCGCAGCCGCCGATGACGGCAAGGTTTGGCGCGGGCCGGAGCTGAAACTGGCGAGCGTGCCGCAGGAGCCCGCATTCGAGCCCGGTTTGAGCGTGTTCGAAGCGGTGGCGGAAGGGCTGGGAAAAGGCACTCAGCTGCTCATCGATTATCACGCCGCCGCCCACTCCCTGACCGCAGCGCACGACGCCGGTGCGCCGGCGGATCCTGCCCTGATGGAGCGGCTGCACGAGTTGCAGGAAGCGCTGGACGCGAGCGACGGCTGGAGCCTGGAGCACAAGGTTGCGAGCACGCTGTCGCGCCTGCAACTCGACGCTGACAGGCAGGTGTCGGAACTGTCCGGCGGCTTGAAAAAACGCGTCGCTCTGGCACGCGCTCTGGTGCTGGCGCCGGATCTTCTGATTCTGGACGAACCGACCAACCACCTGGATGTGGCTGCGATCGAATGGCTGGAGCAGATGCTGCTGTCCTATTCGGGCAGCGTGCTGTTCGTGACCCACGACCGGCGTTTCTTGGACAACGTCGCCACCCGGATCATCGAACTCGACCGCGGACTCCTCGGCAGCTACGAGGGCAATTTCAGCGCCTACCAGCAGGAGAAGGCGGCGGCGCTGGAAACGGAAGCCGTGCACAGCCGCAAGTTCGACAAGTTCCTGGCGCAGGAGGAAGTCTGGATCCGCCAGGGCATACAGGCGCGGCGAACGCGCAACGAAGGCCGGGTGCGGCGCCTGGAAGCGCTGCGACTGGAGCGCGCGGCACGGCGAAGCCGCGTCGGCAAGGTGGCGCTGGCGGTGGACGAAGGCGAGCGTTCGGGCAAGCTGGTGGTCGAATTGCGCGAGGTCGGCAAGCAATACGGGGGCAAACCGGTGGTGCGGGATTTTTCCTGCCGCATCCTGCGCGGCGACAAAGTCGGCCTGATCGGACCCAACGGCAGCGGCAAGACCACGCTGCTCAAACTGATCCTGGGCGAAACCCAGCCGGACGAAGGGCTGGTGAGGCTGGGCACCAAGCTCGATTTCGCCTATTTCGACCAGTTTCGCGCCACCTTGGACGAGGAGGCGACGCTCGCCGACACCATCAGCGTGGGCGGAGATTTCGTCGAAGTCAACGGCGTGCGCAAGCACGTGATCAGCTACCTGGGCGACTTCCTGTTTCCGCCGGAACGGGCGCGCGCGCCGGTCAAGTCACTATCGGGAGGGGAGCGCAACCGCCTGCTATTGGCGCGCCTGTTCAGCCGGCCGGCCAATGTGCTGGTGCTGGACGAGCCGACCAACGATCTGGATATCGAGACGCTGGAACTGCTGGAGGAACTGCTGCAGGACTATGCGGGTACCTTGTTCCTGGTGAGCCACGACCGGGCGTTTCTCGACAATGTCGTGACGCAGACCATAGCCAGCGAGGGCGAGGGGGGGTGGAAGGAGTACGCCGGCGGCTTCAGCGACTGGCAGCGGGTGCAGTCCGCGGCCAAAGCCGAGGTTCCGGCGCGGCGCGGGCAAAAGCCCGCGGGGCAGTTAAAGAAAACGCCCACCGGATCGGCGCCGGTTAAATCTAGACTTAGCTTTAAGGAAGATAAAGAACTATCTGAACTTCCTGGTAAAATAGATATCCTGGAAAAGGAGCAGAGCCAGATCACGGCCGCGCTTGCCAACGCGGCGCTATACCGGGACCAGCCCGAGCAGGTGAAGCAATTGAACCTGCGCTTTGCCGCGTTGGAGGCTGAACTCGCGTCGGCCATGCTGCGCTGGGAGCAACTGGAAGCGAAACGCTGAGCTCGCATGGAACTGCGGCAGGCCTCACCGCTCAGGCGACTGGGCGATGACGGTCAATGGTAGCCATTGGATGGAAATACTATCTTCACTCCGGACTACCTATACTTCGAGTTGACAATAGCGTTATAATGATTGACAATAAAAATTAATTTAATTTACAATTAATTTAATTGTGATTGACAAACATGCCCTGAGGCGCCGAGCATTGGTGCTTATCGCCGAGGACGGTCGCAGTGCGACGCGTAAGCTCGTGGCCGAATTCGGACTCTCGCGTCAAGCCGCGAACGGCCATTTAAAGGCATTGCTGCGCGACAATCAGGTTGAGGCCGAAGGTAGCACCAGGGCGCGGGTCTATCGGCTCGCCACTATCGCGGAAACCATTCGCGACTATCCCGGCGGGGCCCTGCGGGAAGATGTTGTGTGGAGTGAGGTGTTTGCACCCGCCGTGGCGGAATTGCCGGAGAACGCTCGCGACATTTGGCGCTACGGTATTACCGAGATGGTGAACAATGCCATTGACCACTCGGGTTCAGCCCTGGTCCATGTGGGTGTCCGCCGCAACGCTCTCTACACCGACGGCTGGGTAGCCGACGATGGCGAGGGTATCTTTCTCAAGATCCAGCGGGCGTTCGGCCTCTATGATCCGCGCGAAGCCATACTCGAACTGGCCAAGGGCAAGCTGACCACGGACCCGCGCAACCACTCGGGCGAGGGTATTTTTTTCGCGTCCAAGGTGCTCGACGCCTTTGACATCCGCTCCGGGCGCCTGCACTTCATGCACGGTAGCGGCGCGCTCGATGTGTTGACGGAGCGTTCGGCAGATGCGCCCGGAACCTTGGTCCTGATGCGGCTTGCCAACGACAGCGCCCGTACTGTGAAGTCAGTGTTCGACGAGTACGCCGCCCCGGAGGAATACACGTTCGCGAAGACGCTGGTGCCGGTCCGGCTCGCGCAGTACGAGGGCGAGAAACTGGTGTCGCGCTCCCAGGCAAAGCGGCTTTACCAGCGCTTCGAGCGCTTCCGCCACGTGGTACTGGATTTCGATAGCGTTGCCGAGATCGGTCAGGCATTCGCGGACGAACTGTTTCGGGTCTTCGCGACCGCACATCCGGGCGTAACGCTTGTGCCGATCAACATGAGCACCGCGGTCGCTCAGATGGTCAGCCGTGCGCTGGCAAGCACGACTGGGCCAGCATGATCCGGGCGGTCGGATCTACAATATTTTCGCGAAGCGCTGCACCGCTTCTTCGACGTTGGCCCGGCTGTTGAAGGCGCTCAGGCGGAAGTAACCTTCCCCGCAGGCGCCAAAGCCGCTCCCCGGCGTTCCCACCAGATGGGCTTTTTGCAGCAGTTTGTCGAAAAAATCCCAGCTGCTCAAATTCCCGGGGGTCTTGAGCCACACGTAAGGCGCATTCACTCCGCCGTAGACCTTGAGCCCCAGTTTCGTCAGCGCCGCATGCACGATCTTGGCGTTGGCAAGGTAGAAATCGATGGTTTCCCGCACCTGCCGCTTGCCCTCCGGCGAGTAAATCGCGGCGGCGCCGCGTTGCACGGGATACGAAACGCCGTTGAACTTGGTGCAGTGCCGCCGATTCCAGAGCGGATGTATCGCTACCTCCTTGCCGTCTTTGGTCTTTCCCTTGACGCCCTTCGGTATCACGGTGAAGGCGCAGCGCACGCCGGTGAAGCCGGCCGTCTTGCTGAAACTGCGGAACTCGATCGCGACGTCCCTCGCGCCGTCAATTTCGTAGATCGAGTGCGGAATGGCCGGGTCGGTGATGTACGCTTCATAGGCGGCGTCGTACAAGATTACCGAACCGTTCTGATGCGCGTAGTCGACCCAGCGCTTCAGCATCTCCTTGGTGGCGACCACGCCCGTCGGGTTGTTGGGATAGCACAGGTAAATCAGGTCGACCCGTTGCTTGGGAAGTTCGGGGACGAAATCGTTTTCGGCGGTAACCGGAAGGTAGACCAGGCCGCCGTAGCGGCCACTGGCATCCGCCGGGCCCGTGTGACCGGCCATGACGTTGGTATCCACATACACCGGGTAGACGGGATCGAGCACCGCGATGACGTTATCTTCGCCGAAGATATCCAGGATATTCCCGGAGTCGCACTTCGATCCGTCCGACACGAAAATTTCGTCCGCATCGATCTGGGCTCCGCGAGCCTGATAGTCGTGCTTGGCAATGGCTTCGCGCAGGAAATCATAGCCCTGCTCGGGCCCGTAGCCACGGAACGACGATCGTTCGGCCATCTCGTCGACCGCCGCATGCATCGCCTGAATCACGGCGGGGGCAAGAGGTTCGGTGACGTCGCCGATGCCCAGGCGAATGACGTTCGCGGTCGGGTTCTCGGTACAAAATTTCGTGACCCGCCGGCCGATTTCAGGAAACAGGTAGCCCGCGGTCAGCTTGAGATAATGGTCGTTGATGTAGGTCATAATCGATTTTCAAAAGTCCCTAGACTGGTGGATTCGCTTGCTGCGCTTCGCCAAACAACATGACTCGCCCATGCACCCATTGCGTCCATCGCATCGTATCGGTGCAACGACTCCCGGCATTCTAACATTTGCCATCATCGCAATCGGACGCTGCGCAGGGCAAAATTTTGAGGGAAACAACGGGGCTTGCGTGAATTGTCACGCGGCTAACGGTTTCCCGAGTGAGCCATAGAGTCCCGGTTATTGAAAAATGGGGTTCGAGTTCTCCATCCGCTGGCGCAGGTTCGATCACTTTATGTTGATTTCACAGTCGGCTGCCTTGGCGCCGTCGGTGTAGAACTTCCAGTCCCAGAGCGCGACGATGCGTTGCCGGTTCAGCTCGTTGTACCGGGCGCTTTCGGTGACTAAGCCGTCGGCCCTCTTCAAAGCTTGCATCGCGGCGACGCGTTCCCTGTCGAGGTTTCGGGTGTCGTCGATTCTTGCCTGATAGTCTTCGCAGGAAATCTTCGGATAGTAGACGGCGGGCTTTCTGTACCCGGGGCTCAGGCGCTCGAAGTATTCATTGGCCAGGTTGAAATAGGCGGTCTTGTACGGCTGGTCGTGTACCCTCGACATGTCGGCGTAGTCCTTCAGGATGACGTTCTTTTCGTCTTCGCTGACGGCCCGATCGGATTTCAGCTTGTCCACCAGCTGCTGCAGCCGGTCGTACGCTTTCGGCATGAAGGTGTTTTCGACCAGCTTGTCGTAGTTCTCACAATCAGCAAGCTCCGGCAGCCAATGTCTCCGGGTGGTTGATTCAGCCGCATGCGGATTGCCGTCCTCCAGGTCCAACTGCGTGGAGACCTGGTAATTCGCATTCACCTCCGCCTTGCACTCCGCCGTGGTCATACCTTCGTACCTGCCTAGTCCGGCAGGCTTGGGCCGGGCCAGGCGCTCGAAAAAATAGTTGCGGCATCCGCTGGCAAAATGCGGCGGGCCCTGGCAGAGGGAGGCTTTTGCCGGAAGATTGGACTTGGCCCAGTCGCGGCCGGCGAGGAACTGTCCATGACGACGCTCGGCGATCTGGCTCCGGCATCCGCGTTTGAACTCCGCGGACCCCGGGCATTCCGAACCCCGGATCGGCACCCTTTCCCTGGCCCAGTCGCGGCCGGCGAGAAACTGTTCGCTTTCCGGTTCCGTGCGCGAGGCGCGATTGGGCGGCGTGCCGATCGAAGCGACCGGGACGAGCATCAGCATGAACAGCGGCCACAGCGTGACGACTAGATAGCCGGCCGCTTTGGTCCTGGCACGCGCATCCTTGAAACTGCGGATCGCATTCAGCAACAATTTCACGAACGCCAGGAGCACCCCCGGCGCAATGGCAATGCTCAAATAGCCGAAAACGGCCAGCAAAACGGGATCCGACCTATCCGTGGCCCCGATCAGCTTAATGCCGAGACCGAGGCACTGTGCCAGAACGGAAAGTGCGATGACGGCAATGGCGGTGCCGTTCAATATCCGGGGCAGGGACGGCCGGTCCATGGTTTCCTGTTCTGTCGTCATGTTCTTCGATTGCCCGATCCGGCCCGCCGCATCAGTCGCGCGCAAGCGCGTCGCCCATTCGCTGCAATCGCAACCGCACGGGATGCACCGGCTCCAGCGGTGCGTACAACACCTGCAGTTCGGCGACCGCAGCGCGCAACAAGGCGGCAGCCGCTGAATCGGAAATCGTGAAGCGCCGCCAGCAGTCCGCGTCGATAACGGGAGGCTTCGCAGCCGGCTCGCACGCCGCCAGCGCCCAGGCCGCGCGAGTCGCGGGCGCATCCCGGTACGCCTGCTCCATCAACTGATTGCTCTGGTCTTTGGGCAGCCAGAGTTCGGCGCGCGCCAATCGCAGGATGTCAGCGCGAAGTTCGATCGAGCGCAAGGCCGGATAGAGCCCGAGCGCCTCTTCGGGCCGCTCGGCGACGGAAATGCTGCCGATCACGGCTTTGACGATGCGCGGAATAAACGCCGGATCGGCATTGGGCAGCTCGCTGGCCAGTTTTTTGAAGGTGCCGGGAAAATTCCTGTCCGGCAGATACAGCCAGACGCTGGCTCGGGGAGTTTGCGCGCCTGCTTCGGGAACGAGATACATCATCGCTCCGCCGTTTGCCTTCCGGCGCTCGCCGGACAGGGCGACCGTGCGGGTGTCCTCGCCCACTTTCGCAACCAGCTCGACCGGCGCGCCGCCTTCGCTATCGAGCGCAATCGACACCGTCAACGCATGACCCGCAAGGTCCTGCCCGGCGAAATCCATCCACATCCGCCCATCGGCGACGCGGACCCGTAGGCTGTCTTCCGGCTTTGCGTCGGCCCCCCGCGGCACCAGGGGCACGAGGCGGACTCGCTCCAGCGCAGACTCTAGAGACAGCGCATTGCCCACCGCGATCGGGCCTTGCGCCAGGGCAGGAAATCCCCATTCGCGCCGCTCGCGCGCATAGGCCGCACACTCGGCCGCAGTGGGGTTGGTTGCGCATTCCCCGTGCCGGCTTCGGGCGACCAGCGCATCCACGGCGAGCCGGGCTAGCGTGTCGGCGGAGTCGACGTCGAAGCCCTTGATCTGCAGTCGTTCAGGTTCGATCCAGGCTCTGTTTCGCAGAAAGTCCGCCAGGCGCTTGCGCACCGGGTGATCGCCGCCGGTAATCGCGCTGCTCGCCTTGGCCGCCACCAGGCGTCCTCTGAGGTCGTAGTCGATGTTTGCCCTAATCGACAGGGTGCGCGCGAGAGGCCATCGTTCCCCCTTGTCGCAGTTCAATTCCAGTATGCCTTTCGGTTTGCCGTCGGCTGGGGCTGCCTGGGGCAGGATGCAAACGTAGCCGTCCTTCTCGAGGAATTCGACGACGGATTCTGCCTTCATGCCGTGATAGGCCCAACGATCGATGCCGGCATAGCCTGGGCTATGGGTTCCGGTATAGAACGCAATGGCAGGATCGACCCCTGGGGGCAAACTGCCGCTACCGACAAGACTCAGGTCGAGCAACGCCGTCAGCAACGCCGCGACGACCAGGACGATGGCACCCGCGCGCCGCCAACTCATCGCGCGGGACCCGCTGCGGCGGGCGCGACGGGAAGCCCGTCTACGGTGATGCGCCAGGTATTCTTCATCTCGGTCTTGTAGGTGAGCGCCACATCCTTGCCCGAAACGCTGCGCCCATATCGCGCCAGATTGACGTACGGAATGGGCGGCAGCGCAGGCCCCTTGTCCTCGGCCTCGGGCAAGGGGAGCAGACCGCGCAGCGCGCGCATCGTGTTTGCATAGTATTTGGTGCGCGCGTCGCCATGCTCCTGTGCGACCAATCGATAGCCGTGGCGGCGAAATAGCGCGTCGAAATGGGTAAAGGTGGCGGCCTGCAGCGCGGCATAGGTCTCGTCCGACGACAGTTTCGTATCCGGCCCCAGTGTCAGCTCTCCGATCAACTCGAGGCTGCGCCGTCCATCGACTGATTTCTCGCCGCTGTCATAGGTGGCCGCCTGGCTGACACAGGCGCGTATTTGGATCGGCGGCAGATAGGGGAGTTTCCATTCGATGCCGTCGAAATCCCGCAGACAGCGCTTGAGTTCTTCCGTGCGCGGCTGTGCTGTCCCGGTCCCTGGCAGCAATAGAAGAACCGGGATCCAGGACAGAATTCCCCGGCAAACCCGAAGGCCATTGGGCGTCTTCATCTCAGCAGTGCTGGTGTGAGATTGGGTGGAGTCGATTTGGATTCGGGATACCGATTGTTTGAATTTTCCAGAGATCGAAAGCGCGAGCAACGATGCGACCGCGAAACTCGGAAACCTTAACGTGTTCGTCCGGCAACAATCCGTCCGACCGATATCGCTTCGCGCCGCCCGATTCGATCGCTGCAGAAACACTCGGGCGGGCACAAATGCGTTCGATGGCGCGTCCAGCCCAACGCGCGCGTGCGCTGGCAGTTTCGGGAGCAGTTCGCTGTAGATCGGCGAAGCCGGCAATCTTTAGGCGAGGCTGCAAAACAGGCATAGCCAAGAGCACCATAAAATGCGGTCATGTTCACGCCCTCGCGGATCCGCGCTACATCGACGCGATGATCGCACGGATGACTTTCGCGTCGGAGAATGTAATCTTCTTCGTCATGGCACGTCCACGCGAATCATTTAAGGGCAGACCCGCAAAGTCCCGTTCGAGCACGATCTGATAGTCCTCGTGGCCCTTGCCGGCCACGACCAGGACGTCGCCGGAACGCAATGCGGAAAGCGCGCGTTCCAAGGCTACACGGCGCGGGCCGGCGTTCGTTGCACGCGTGGTGCCCGAGAGAACCTGATTTCGGATGGCGTCCGGGTCTTCGGTGCGCGGATTGTCATCCGTCACCCAAACGCAATCGGCGAATTTCTCGGCAATGCGGCCCATGATGGGGCGCTTGCCCGGATCGCGATCGCCCCCGCATCCGAAGAGCACATGGAGTTTGTCTTTCGCGCCGACGTGCGGGCGCACGCTGCGCAGAACGTTGTGAAGGGCATCGGGCGTATGCGCGTAGTCCACGTAGACCGCCGCGCCGTGGGCGAGAACGGCGGCGAGTTCGAGGCGCCCCGGAACGCTGGTCAGGCGAGCGACGCCGGCAATTGCACGGTCGGTCGCCACGCCCGTGCCTATGGCCAAACCGAGCGCGCATAGGATGTTCTCCGCTTGAAACGCACCGGCCACCGGCGCCTCCACTTCATATGCGGCACCGAACACCGACAGCTTCAGCGTTTGTCCCTGTGTGTGCGGGACTCGATCGAGCACCACGAGGTCGGCGCCGCTTTCTGCTTCGCCATAGGAGATGACGCTGATCCCTCTTGACCGCATTGCCGAGGCGACCTGAATACCCGGCATGTCGCGGGTGTTGATGACAGCCACGCCGTCGGCTTTGAGCCGCTCGTTGAAGAGCCTCATCTTGGCCTGGAAGTAGTGCTCCATCGACAGGTGGTAGTCGAGGTGATCCTGGGTGAGATTGGTAAAGCCCGCTGCGTCGAATGTGACGCCGGCCAGTCGCTGCTGATCGAGGGCGTGGCTAGACGCCTCCATCGCAAGATGGGTAACGCCGTGCGCGCGCTCCAGTTCTCCGAGCATGATATGCAGGGTTTTCGCGTCGTACGTGGTCAGTCCCGCTTCAAGTTTGGAGTAGCTCTTGCCGCGGCCCTGCAAGCCCAGGGTTCCCAGACTGACTGCATTGCGGCCGTCCTCGTCCCACAGGTCGCGCAGAAAGCACACCGTGGAGGTCTTGCCGTTGGTGCCGGTGACAGATGCGATCGTGACCGGACGGCCGGAATGAAAGTCGGCCGCCACCCGCGCATGGAATCCGCGTATGTCCCGGACGCGCAGGACGGCGATCTTTTCGCGCTCGTACTCGTTGAGACCCAGCGCTTCGTCGCGCGTGCCTTCCGGAACGGCGATGGCCTGCGCACCCTTGGCCGCGGCCTGCGAGCAGAACGCGAGGCCATGGTCTTTGGTGCCCGGCAGGGCGCAGAACAGGTAGCCGAAACGAACATCCCTGGAATCGTCGGTAACCCCGGAAATGAAAAGGTCTTTCGTTTCTGGCGTGTCCGGCCGCAGCGTGCCAACGCCGTGCTTCGCCCACAGATCGCCTAATCTCATATTGATCTTATTTTACACGGCGATGGCGGACTGCCAATCAAGCATTTCTTGGGTCAATTTTCGCTACGCACATCGCCACAGCGCCGGTGCTGATCCTCGCAAACGCAAACGACATGCAGCGCCTTGGATCGGTCGCTCGGCTTCTCAATCATGCTTTGAGCCAGATCCTTCCGGTTACACCCGGAGACCGCTGGATCTGTCGCGTGTCGGTCGCGCCCCCCGGAGCAATAGCTTGCCCACACTCCTGATAAGGGTATACCATCGACGTGGTTGCACGGTTCCACGCCTTGTTCCACGCCTTGGTTCAACGACTTTGGACAGACCACCAAAATAAGGGGGAAGAGAACATGATAGAACTACGCAAGACTACGGCAATTCTGACGGCGCTGGCGATGCTCGCGCTGACAGGGTGCGGGCAAAAGTCGCCGGGCGGAGACGCGGCGGCCACATTCAAGATCGGCGTGGTTGCGCCCCTTACGGGCCCCGCGGCGGAAGCGGGCACGGCCATCAAACAGGCGGCGATGATGGCGGCCGATGAGGTCAACGCCAAAGGTGGCGTCGACGCCGGCGGAAAGAAAGTGAAACTGGAACTGCTGTTCGAAGATTCCACTTCCAAACCGGAGGTCGGCGTGTCCGTGGCCGAGAAACTGCTCGGGCGCGACAAGGTGAACCTCCTGGTCGGCGAGGCTTTCCACAGCAGCGTCACCATGGCGATCATGGAAATGGCCGCCAAGAATCCGGACGTCCCCTTCGTTAGCTGGGAGCCGGTCTCGGGCGCGATCACCGAAAAGGTAATAAAGGAGCCGGCCAAGTACGCCAACTACTGGAAGTTCGACTTCGACTCCTCGGGCTACGCCCGCACCGTCTTCAGCACCATCAAGTGGCTGGTCGACGGCGGACAACTCAAGCCCAGCGCCAAGACGGTGGCCTTCGTCGTCGAGGACACCGACTACGGCCGCTCCAACGCCACCGACGCCAAGGCCCTTTTCGAGGCGGACGGCTGGAAGTCGGTCGCAATTGAAACGGTGCCGCTGGGCCACACCGACTTCTATCCGCAGATGAACAAGCTGAAAGGCCTCAAACCCGACGCGCTGGTTACCGTGTTCACCGCCTTGGGTTCGGGCGTCGCCTTTGCCAAGCAGACTCAGGAAATTGGTCTTACGGCCACCCAAATGGCGGTCTACTACCCGACGCGGCCCGAGTTCATCCCGCAGGCTGGCAAGGCCTCCGAAGGGCTGCTCTGGACACCGCTCATGTTCGCCCCGGACGCCATCGTCTCGCAAAAACCCATGGCAGAGGCGATCAAGGCGAAATACAACGTCAGCGCCACCTCGGACCATGCCTACGGTTACGACGGCGTCATGATCATCGTCAACGCGATTTCTAAAGCCGGCTCCATCGAAGGCAAGAAAGTCAACGAAGCGCTGTCCAAGACCGATTTCAAAGGAATCCTTGGTCGCTACGTGTTCGATGAGAAGGGCCACAACGCGAAGGACGGCCCGGATTTCCTGCCCATCCCCACCGCCCAGATTCAAGACGGCAAGAACGTCGTGATCTGGCCAGCCGGCGTCGCAACCGGCAAGTACGCACCACCGGCCGCGACTAAGTGACGCCAGTCAAGTAGTCATACGCGTGCCTACCGAGATCCTTCTGGAGGTGGAGCGGGTGACGATGGCGTTCGACGGCCTGCGGGCCCTAGACGATGTCAGCCTGCAACTGTACAAAGGGGAAATTCTCGGCCTGATCGGCCCGAACGGCGCCGGCAAGACAACCCTGTTCAACGTGATCGCAGGGGTCTGCCGGCCGACCGAAGGGAGGGCTCTCTTGGGCGGGCGCGATATCACCGCGTTGCAGCCGCACGAACGCTGCCACCTCGGCATCGCCCGCACCTTTCAGATCTCCAAGCCTTTCCTCAACATGAGCCTGCTGGAGAACGTCGCCGTGGGCGCGTACTTCGGCAGGCCGGGAAAGCTGAGCTTGCCGCAATCGCTGGAGAAGGCGGCGGAGTTGCTGGAGCGTGTCGGACTGGGCGGCGGCAAGGACGCGCCGGCTTCGGGTCTGACGCTGGGCCAACGCAAGAAGCTGGAGCTCTGCCGGGCGCTCTCGACCGGCCCGGAGGTTCTGCTGCTGGACGAAGTGGTGGCGGGCTTGAGCCCCACAGAAGTCGGCGAAATGGTCGAAGTCATCCGCTCGATCAACGCGGCGGGCGTCACCATCCTGATCATCGAGCACGTACTCAAAGCCCTGATGGCAGTGAGCGAACGGGTGATGGTGCTCAATTTCGGCAAACACCTGGCCGATGGCACTCCACAGGAGATCGTCAACAACGAAGAAGTCATCCGGGCCTACCTGGGCGGGAAGGCGAAGCATGCTCAAGGTTGACGCCATCGATGTGTTCTACGGCGATGCCCAGGCGCTGGATGCGGTTTCGCTCGAGGTGAACGAAGGGGAGATCGTGACCCTGGTCGGCTCCAACGGTGCCGGCAAGACGACTACGCTGCGCACCCTCTCCGGCCTCTTGCGCCCGCGCAAGGGTGCCATCACCATGCACGGCACCCGCCTGGACAAGCCGCCCGCGCACACGGTGGTAAGCATGGGCATCGCTCACGTCCCCGAGGGGCGTTGTCTGTTTCCGCAGATGAGCGTGTGGGAGAACCTGACCCTGGGCGCGTATAACACCTCCGCCTGGAACGAGCGCGCGGAAGCGATCGAACGCGTGTACAAACTGTTCCCGGTGCTCAAGAGCCGCTCCGTCCAGCTCGCGGGGACGCTCTCGGGCGGCGAGCAGCAGATGTGCGCGATCGGCCGCGCCCTGATGTCACGGCCGAAACTGTTGATGCTGGACGAACCGTCGCTCGGCCTCGCGCCCAACCTGGTGGAGATGATCTTTCAGATCATCGAGGAGATCAACCAATCCGGAATCACCATCCTGCTGGTAGAGCAGAACGCCTACCTCGCCCTGCAGATGGCGGATCGCGCCTACGTGCTGGAAAACGGCAAAGTCAGCCTCAGCGGCCCGGGCCGCGAGGTCGCGGACAACGAATACGTCCGCCAGGCCTATCTCGGACTATGACGGGGAGCGTTTTATGGGGAGCGTCAATTGACCATTCGATTGATTGAACAGCTTCTGAACGGATTAGTGCTGGGGTCGATCTACGCGCTGGTGGCGAGCGGCCTCTCCCTGATCTGGGGTTCGATGAAGATGCTCAACTTCGCGCACGGCGAGCTTTATATGCTCGGGGGCTTTGCCACTTATTACGCAATGAGCCTGCTCGGCCTGCCCTGGTGGCTCGCGATCCCGCTCGCGATGGTGCTGATCCTTTTTCTCGGCTTCGGCATCGAAAAGCTGACGGTCGAGCCGCTGCTGCGCCGGCCGGGCTGGGATTACACCCCGATCATCACCACCTTGGGCTTGTCGATTTTTCTGCAGAACGCAGCCCTGCTCGTCTTCGGCGAGCGGTTCAAGAACCTGCCCTACTTCGTCGAGGGGAACGGAACCTACTTCGGCATTCGCATGGCCTACCAGCGGATTCTGATTCTCGCGGTTTCCGTCGCAGTCATCGTCCTTTTCGCGCAATTCCTGCGGCGCTCCAAGCTGGGCATGGCGCTGCGCGCCGTGGCCCAGGACCGCGACGCCGCGACACTGCAGGGCATCGACGTGCAAGGCACATACAAGTGGACTTTCGGCATCTCGGGGGCTCTGGCGGCGCTGGCGGCAGCGATGGTGGCCCCGATCTTCGCCATCAATCCCTGGATGGGCGGAACGCTGCTGATCAAGGCCTTCGTCGTCTGCGTAGTGGGCGGACTGGGAGATCTTCGCGGAGCGATCCTGGGCGGCATCCTGCTCGGTACGGCGGAAAGTCTGGCGGTGGTATTTCTCTCGTCCGAATGGAAGGACGTCGTTTCCTTCGCCATTCTGATCATCGTCCTTTGGGTCCGTCCTTCGGGCTTCTTCGGAACTAAGGAGTGGTAAGCCATGGCTGCTAACGTCGACCTCGCCAAACCGCCAGGCAAACCCCTTATTTCCGGATATTGGCTCGCGGCGCTTGGCATCGCTTTGCTGGCCCTCTTTCCGCTGGTGGTGCGCGATCCGTACTGGCTGCACCTAATCATTCTGTCGATGATGTGGGCTGCCCTGGCCACTAGCTGGAACCTGCTCTGCGGCTACGCCGGCATCTTCAACATGGGCCAGCAGGCTTTCTTCGGCTTGGGGGCCTATGTGTCCGCCCTGCTCGCCATGAATGCTGGTGTCTCGCCCTGGCTGGGCCTCTGGATAGGCGGCGCCGCCGCGGCAGCCATCTCTCTGGTCATCGCCATCCCGACGCTGCGCCTGCGGGCGGCACCCTACGTCGCGATAGCGACCTTGGGCTTCGCCGAAGTCTCCCGCATCGTGGCGCAGAACCTGGTGGACCTGACCCGCGGCGAACTGGGACTGAACGGCATCCCCGGGATGCCCGCGATCAAGCTGGGCGCGCTCACCATCAATTTCTATGAACGCCAACCCTTCTACTACCTGATGCTGGTTTTGTTCGTCGCCATCGTGCTCATCGTCTACAAGCTGATTCACTCCCCGTTCGGCATGGCGCTCAAGTCGATCCGCGAATCGCCAGACGCGGCGCAGGCCCTGGGCGTGAACATCGTCCGCTTCAAGATCGTGGTGTTTGCGATCAGTGCCGCCATGGCCGGCGTGGTCGGCGCCTTCTACGCGCACTACATCCAGGTGCTCACCCCGTCCTCCGCGCTGGCCTTGCCGCTCATGGTGGAGCTCATCGCCATCACGCTGATCGGGGGCCTCGGCACCATCATCGGGCCGGTGATCGGCGCATTCGTTTTGACCATCGGTCTGGAGTACCTGCGCTTTCTCGGCGACTACCGGATGCTGCTTTACGGCCTGGCCATGGTGCCCCTGATCATGTTCACCCCCGAGGGCCTGGTCAAGCGCATCCTGCCCAAGCGCCTGACCTCGTAACCAACGAAAGAGGAATCCTCATGTCCGAGTTGCTGAAAAGAATCTACGACACCATCGACGATCAGTTCGACGATCAGCTCAATTACTTGCAGGATCTGGTGCGCCAGCCCAGCATGCTCGGCAACGAGGCGGCGGAGCGCGCGGTGCAGGAGGTCACCCAGTACAAATTCCACCAGATGAATCTGGAAGTGACGCCGGTCATCGCCGATCACAGCCAGATGGCACAGCTGCCGGGCTATTCTCCGGTCGAATGGTCCTTCCGCAATCGCCCCCTCGGCATGGTCGGGGTATGGAAGTCCCGCAGCGGCGGCGGCAGGAGTCTGGTGCTCAATGGCCATGTGGACGTGGTGGACGTGACCCCGCTGCGCCAGTGGCAGCGCGACCCCTTCGGCGCGCAGTTGGAGGGCGAACGCATGTACGGCCGCGGCGCCGCCGACATGAAAGGGGGCGTCTCGGCGCTGGTCTATGCGACCAAGGCTTTGCAGAAAGCCCGCGTCGAATTGAAAGGCGATCTGATCCTGCAGACCGTCCTCGAAGAAGAGGGGACCGGCAACGGGGCGCTCGCCTGCCTGGCTCGCGGCTTCGTCGGCGACGCCTGCCTGATTCCCGAGCCGTTTGCGCAGACGATACTCACCGCCCAGGTGGGTGTGCTCTGGATGCGGGCGGACGTGTTCGGTTCCGCCGGTCATACCCGGGGTGCCAGCACCATGGTGAATGCCATCGACAAGGCCTATCAGCTCGTCGCCGCCATGCGCGAGCTCGAAGTTCAGTGGAACGAGGAGCGGCATCCGGCCTTTGCCGGGCACCCGCACCCGCTGAACTTCAACCTCGGCCTAATCAACGGAGGTAACTGGCCCTCCAGCGTGCCGGCCCACTGCGAATTTACGATGCGTCTATCCATGTACCCGGGCGTCGATCCCGATGATGCGAAGCGGCGAGCCCAGGCGCACATCGACCGGTTTTGCGCCACCGATCCCTGGCTGAAGGCAAATCCGCCGGAAATCACCTGGTACGGCCACCACGACTGGGGCATCTACGAACCAAACCCGAAGCAGAACGCGCTGATGCAGTCGATCACCCGCGCGCATACCGACGTGACCGGCACGCCCATCGAGTACCACAATTCCACCGCCTGCACCGATGTGCGCTTCTGGACCGAGCACTGGCACAAGCCGTCCACTTGTTACGGGCCATCGGGCGAACAACTTCACGCCGCCAACGAATGGGTGAACCTGAAGAGCGTGCGCGAGACGACGAAGGTCATCGCCGCCACGGCCATCGACTGGTGCGGTGTCGCCGGAAAGTAGGGACAGGCTTCAAAGGCCGGAAACAGAGGAAGCTCTCACTCCGTGACACGATGACAGCTACCTACAAGTACTCGGCCTGCGCCCGGGATGGTATGGTGGTCGCGGCGCATCCCCTGGCGGCCGCCGCAGGGATCGCGATGCTGGGCCGGGGCGGCAATGCGGTCGATGCCGCGGTCGCCACCTTGCTCGCGCTCTCCGTCGTGGAACCTTTCATGTCGAGCGTCTTCGGCGCCGGCTTCATGCTGATCCGGCTGCCTAGCGGCGAGACGATTGCGCTCGACAATTACGCCGTCGCTCCGGGCGCTGCGCGCCCCGACATGTACGCCCCGCTGCCGTCGGCAGGGGGTTTGTACAATGCGGTAGCGTCGAAGAACGACATCGGCCATCTGGCGGTCGCAGTGCCCGGCGCCCTGGCTGGTTACGCGACGGCCCAGCAGCGCCACGGGCGCCTGCCCTGGGCCACCGTGCTCGGACCCGCGATTGCGCTTGCGACCGATGGTTACCCTGCGACGCCCTATTTCGCTGACGCGGTCATGACCGAGGCCGAGGCGCTGTCTCGCTATGCCGATTCGGCGAAGATCTTCTTGCCCGGCGGACAGCCGGTGAAACCGGGTGCCCTCATCCGGCGCGAGGAGTATGCGCAAACGCTGCGCCATCTCGCGGCCGAGGGCGCGGACGCCTTCTATCGCGGCGAGATCGCCCGAACCGTAGTGGCCGATATGGAGCGCAGCGGAGGCCTGATCACCATGGAAGACCTGGCTGGCTACCGGGTTCTGGAGCGTACTCCGATTCGCGGCGGCTATCGCGGCTATGAGATCGTCGCCATGCCTCCGGCGAGTTCCGGCGGCATCGCCTTGGTGGAGATGCTCAACCTTCTGGAAGACTTCGACCTGCGCGGAGCCGGCTTCGGCTCGACCGAAGGCGTCCATCTTCTGGCCGAGGCGCTGAAAATCGCTTTCACCGACCGGCGCGCGTATCTGGGCGACCCGGATGCCGCAGGCAATCCGCCGACATGGTTGACCGAGAAGCGCTACGCGGTGACCCGGCGGCCGGAGATTGCGCGGAATCGCGCCGGTACGCCCGCGCCCGGGCGGGCGGACGCGCTGGAAGGCAACTGTACCACGCATGTGAGCGCGGCCGATGCCGAAGGCTATGTCGTCTCCACTACCCAGACGTTGAATCACCTTTTCGGCTCGCGCGTGACGGTTCCCGGGACCGGGATGCTGTTGAACAATTGCATGCGCCTGTTCGATCCGCGCCCGGGGCTTCCGAACTCCGTGGGAAAAGGCAAGCGAATGCTCAGCAGCATGACCCCGACGATGGTGTTCAAGGACGGAAAGCCCTTCCTCGCCGTGGGTGCACCCGGCGGCACGCGCATCATCGCAGCCGTGCTGCAACTCATCGTCAACGTCATCGACCACGGCATGAGCCTGCAGGAGGCGGTCGAGGCCCCGAGAATCCATACGGGAACCGAGAACGAGGGCCTGCTTATGGAACGTGGCTTTCCGGCCGAGACGCTCGCCGCCCTTGCCGGCATGGGCCATGCTGTCCAGCCGGTGGACATCGTCGGCGGTGGAATGCAGGCGGTTCTGTTCCGGGACGGTCTGCTCGAAGGCTCGTCCTGCTGGCGCTCGGACGGCGTCGCGCTGGGGCTGAGCGGCGGACGGACGTCCATCGAGTCGGGGAAAGCTATAACATACTAGTTTTACTCAGCAGTCGCCAATATAGGCGACAGATGGAGCATTGACAAGAAAAACCATGACTGGTTGGCCAAGTATCCCAATGTTCAATTTCACTTCGCTCCCACTTCGGCAAGTCGAAAGCACCGGACAATTCGCCGCACTCGCCGGTCTCGCCCTCTTCAGTCGGGCGACGTTCGAACTGGGGGCGGTAATCTGGCCCAACGGGGCCGATCTCGATCCGGACTGGCTGCACGAGGAGATATCAAAGTTCAGGGAGTGGAAGGCACCTTGTGCGGTACCGCCGCGAATTGATTAGCGCGCAAGCCGCGCCGTTCGCTCGCCCAATTTGAACTCTTGACACGTTCGCGGGACTCAGTGATGGGACTCACTCTACACGGCGATGTCGGATTGCCACCGTTTGGCGCGGCGAGGTACACTCTCGCCCCCACACGCAGTTTTCCAGAAAATCGCATACCGGACAAAAGAGCCACCATGACAGACAAGACACTCCCATTCGACGAGCGGACCATCCGCGAGATCGTTCGCACTTACCCGACTCCGTTTTACATTTACGATGAATCCGCGATCCGCGCCAGCGCCCGGAGACTGATCCAGGCATTCGCGTGGTGCACGTTCAAGGAGTACTTTGCGGTCAAAGCGACGCCGAATCCGTACCTGCTGCAGATCCTGAGGCAGGAAGGATTGGGTGGCGACTGCTCGAGCCTCCCGGAACTGGAACTTTGCAAGCGAGTCGGAATTGCCGGCGAGAACATCATTTACACATCGAACGAGACTCCGGCGAAAGAATACCGCCGGGCCAAGGAACTGGGTGCGTTCATCAACCTCGACGACATCACACACATCCCGTTTTTGGAGCAAAACGTTGGCTTGCCGGACGCGATTTGCCTGAGGTACAACCCGGGTCCGTTGCGCGAGGGCAACGCCATCATCGGCAAACCGGAAGAAGCGAAGTACGGTTTCACCCGCGAGCAGCTTACCGAGGGCTATCGGCAGTTGAAGGCGAAGGGGGTGCGCCGCTTCGGGCTGCACACCATGGTGGCGTCGAATGAACTGGACCCGCAGTTCTTCGTCGAGACGGCGAAAATGCTGTTTGAACTGGCCGTGGAACTTGCCCGCGATCCGGGCGTGAGAATGGAATTCGTCAACCTCGGCGGCGGTATAGGCATTCCCTACCGCCCGGGCCAGAAAGCGGTCGACCTGGATTTGGTCAGCCGCAGGGTTCAGCAGGCGTATCAGGAAATCGTCGTGCCGGCCGGTTTGCATCCGCTGAAGATTTTCATGGAAAACGGCCGCTGCATCACCGGACCCTACGGTTATCTCGTCACCGAGGCGATTCACCACAAGAACACTTACAAACAATACGTCGGCGTCGATGCCTGCATGGCCAACCTGATGCGGCCCGGCATGTACGGGGCCTATCACCACATCAGCGTTCTCGGAAAAGAGGGCGCGCCCCAGAATCACACTTACGACGTGGTCGGTTCCTTGTGCGAGAACAACGACAAATTCGCGATCGACAGGCAGCTTCCCGAAATCAAGGCCGGCGACCTGCTGGCGATCCACGACGCCGGAGCGCACGGCTACGCGATGGGATTTCAATACAACGGCAAGCTGCGTAGTGCCGAACTGCTTTTGCGCGAAGACGGCTCTGTCACGCAGATCCGGCGCGCCGAAACAATGGACGATTACTTCGCGACCCTGGATTTTTCCAAGCTGTAGGACTGCAACCGGCGTCCGCGGGCTGCTTTCCGGATACGGCCCGGGGACGGTGTTTCCGGCTATTCGAAGGTTGGCCTACGTCTTTGTTCGCACCGCCTGCATCGGCGTCTCGTTGACGCTCAACTGGAACACATCCGGCCGGCTGTAGTGTCCGGTGACGTCGAAGTCGAACTTGCCGCGGCCGATGTCGTTCAGGTCGAGATCGGCGGTCAATATCGTTTCGCTGCCGAAGTGCGGACCGGCGAGCACTTGGCCCAGGGGATTGATGATGGCGCTGCCGCCGCGCATCAACACCGCCTCGGGCGTGTCGCCGAGCGACACGCGCAGCGTGTCCGGAAAGTCCTTCTTGCGCACGAACTGACAGGCGGTGAGGACGAAACAACGGCCTTCGAGCGCGACATGCTGCATCGAGGCGATCCAGGTATCGCGGTCGTCTGCGGTGGGCGCGCAGTAAAGCGCGACGTTCTTCGAATACATCGCCATGCGCAACATCGGCATGTAATTTTCCCAGCAGATGACCGAGCCGATGCGGCCATAGGGGCTGTCGACCACAGTCAGGGTCGAGCCGTCGCCGAAGCCCCAGATGACCCGCTCCATCACGGTCGGCATCAGCTTGCGGTGTTTGCCCAGCAGCGAGCCGTCCGGGCCGAAGAACAGGACGGTGCAATGGCAGGTGCCGCCGTCGCGTTCGATTACGCCGATCACCACGTACGCGCCATGCGCGGCCGCAGCCTCGCCCAGGCGCTGGGTCTGTGGTCCCGGAACTTCGATGGCGGCTTCGAGATAGAGCCTGAATTCCTCGCGTCCGGCCGGGTCGCGCGACCCGACCACCAGGCCGTAGTTCGCGCCCTTGGGATAGCCCGGGATGAAAGCTTCGGGGAAAACGATGACTTTGGCGCCCAAAGCGGCCGCCTCGCCGATCAGGCGCACGGCCTTGTCGACGCAGGCTTCGGTATCGAAAGGTATCGCACCGGCTTGTACTACGGCGGCGCGCACGCTGGTTTCTTGTGCCGACATGTTCTTCACTCCCGAGTTATTGCAGAATAGATCTCTAGCGCAGCAGCCCGCGCGCCGCCAGATTGCGCATCAGCGCGCCGATCCCGAAAGTCCAGGGCTCGGCTCGATCCGAAGTAGTGACGCGATTCACCAGGCGGCCCAGTTTCGGCGTCGAAATGCTCACCAGGTCGCCGATCCTGTGGGTGAAGCCCATGCCGGGCGCGCCGCGATCCTTGACCGGCGAAAACATGGTGCCGAGGAACAGCACGAAGCCGTCCGGATACTGGTGATACGGCCCCCAGGCATGGGTGACGATATCGAGCGGATCGCGGCTGATTTTGCTCATGGAACTCGCGCCTTCGAGCACGAAGCCGTCCGTGCCGGTGATTTCAAGCACCAGTTCCGCCCGACGCACGTCGTCGATGCCGAATTTGTCGTCGAACAGGCGGATGAACGGGCCGATCGCGCAGGATGCATTGTTGTCCTTGGCTTTTCCCAGCAGCAGGGCGCTGCGGCCCTCGAAGTCGCGCAGATTGACGTCATTGCCCAGCGTGGCGCCGACAGTCTCGCCAGCGGCGGTAACGGCAAGCACGATCTCGGGTTCCGGGTTGTTCCAGGTAGATTTCGGGTGCAGGCCGACTTCGGCGCCATGACCGACCGCCGACATCACCTGCGATTTGGTGAAGATCTCCGCGTCCGGGCCTATGCCCACTTCCAGGTACTGCGACCACGCTCCCTGGGCGACCAGCACGCGCTTGATTTCGTCGGCCTCGGGCGAACCCGGCTTCACCGAAGCGAGATTGTCGCCGATGATGCGCGTCACCTGCGCCCGAATGGCCTCGGCCTTGGCGGTGTCGCCGCGCGCCTGCTCCTCGATCACGCGTTCCAGCAGGCTTTGCACGAAGGTCACGCCGCTCGCCTTGATGGCATGCAGGTCGTTGGGCGCGAGCATCCAAGGCCTGTCCGGGCTTCTGCCGTCGCCGCTGTTGGCGAGCAGCGCTTCTATTGTGCCGACCACCTTGCCCGGCGCGGTTCTGGCGATGGCGATGCGGTCGGCGCGCGCCAGCAATTGAGCCATTGTCGGCTCGACGGCGGCGAGATCGACCACGTCGCCATTGGGCCGCACGGTGACGGGCGAGGGGCCGGCGGTCGAGCCCGGCAGCCATGCGCGACCGAGCAGCGCGGCCTCGCGCCAGTCCGTCGGCAGGCTTTCCAGTGTAAGCAGATCGTTGAGCGTGTTCATATGAGGTCTTCCCTATGGAGCATGAATACGTAGTGTTCACCTGCGCTGGTGTCTAGCCAGGTAAAGGGCAGGCGCGGATAGGCTTTCTCCAGCGCGGTCCGGTTGTGTCCGATTTCGACGACGAGCACGCCTCCGGGGTTCAGGTGGGCGGAGGCCTGCGCCAGCATGCGGCGCACCAGCGCGAGGCCGTCGCGCCCGCCGGCGAGCGCCAGGCGAGGCTCGCGCCGGTATTCTTGCGGCAGCGCGCGCATGGCCGCTGCGTTGACATAGGGCGGGTTGGACAAGATGACGTCGTAGCTGAGTCCTGCCAACCGATCGAACAGGTCGGTCGCGACCAGGCGGATGCGTTTGCCCATGGCGTAGTCTCTTACGTTCCGGCGTGCGACCTGCAAGGCCTCGAGCGAGAGGTCTGCCGCGTCTATGCGCGCCTTGGGGAAAGCATGCGCGGCGAGCACGGCTAGACAGCCCGAGCCCGTGCACAGGTCGAGCACGCTCGTGACGCGCCGCGCATCGGCGACCCATGGCGCAAGCGCGTCGCGCAGCAATTCGGCGATGAAAGAGCGCGGCACGATGGCGCGCTCATCTACGTAAAACTTGAACTCGCCCAACCAGGCTTCGCGGGTCAGATAGGCGGCGGGCGTGCGCTCCCGCACCCGCCGGCGCAGAATAGCCTGCACGGCGCCGAGTTCGCGCGGGCTGAGCGTCCTGTCGAGCACCGCGTCGAGTTCGCCCAGCGGCAGTTTCAGCGTGTGCAGGATGAGATAGACGGATTCGTCGCGTGCATTGTGCGTGCCGTGGCCGAAGGCGAGACCGGCGCGCCTGAATTGCGTGACCGCCTCGCGCAGGACTGCGCGCAGGGTCGGAGGGCGCTCTGTCTTCGGTTTCAGGCGGTTAGCGGCAGGTGTGCTAGCAACTGCCGGCCGATGGAGTTGAGCGAAAGGTCGAAGCCGGCCACCATGGCCCCGCGAGGGTGGAATGCGTTCACTATTGCGGCGCGGGGGGGTCTACGAGCAGTTTGAATTCGCTGAACGCCCCCGTGTTTTCCATCGACGGCGCCTGTTCCGGTTTCTTTTCTCCTGCGGCCGCGGTCGCAGCGCCCCCGTCGCTTTCGGACTGGTTCATCAGCCACATCAGGTTGGTGGCCGAATCGGCGTTGCCCAAGGCTTCCTCTTTGCTGATCAGTCCGTCCTTGTACATCTTGAACAGCGACTGTTCGAAGGTCTGCGAGCCGGGCGTCATGCTTTTTTCCATGGCGTCCTTGATTTCGCTGATTTCCCCTTTGTCTATCAGTTCCGCGGTGTAGCGGGTGTTGAGCAGCACTTCTACCGCCGCCGAGCGCCCGCCCTTGATGTTCTTGATCAGGCGCTGCGAGATCACGGCCTTGAGCGTCGCGGCCAGATCCTGCAGCAGCGACGGCCGGTTTTCCAGAGGATAAAAGCTGATGATGCGGTTCATCGCATGGTAGCTGTTGTTGGCGTGCAGCGTCGCCAGGCACAGGTGGCCGGATTGCGCATAGGCGATCGCCGCCGCCATGGTGTCCTTGTCGCGAATCTCGCCGATCAGGATGCAGTCAGGCGCCTGGCGCAGCGCGTTCTTGAGCGCGATCTTGAAATCCAGGGTATCGGTTCCGACTTCGCGCTGGTTGACGATGCATTTCTTGTTGGTGAAGATGAATTCGACCGGATCCTCCAGGGTAAGGATGTGTCCGGGCTTGGCCGCGTTGCGCAGGTCGAGCATGGCGGCGAGCGTGGTCGATTTCCCTGAGCCCGTTGCGCCCACCATCAGGATCAGGCCGCGCTTTTCCATGATCACGTCCTTCAACACCTGCGGCACACCCAGGGTGTCGATATTGGGCACTTCGCCGGGGATGTAGCGCACCACGACGGCCGGAGTGTTCTTCTGGCGGAAGGCGCTGATGCGAAAGCTGCCGATTTCGGGCATAGCGAAGGCGGTGTTCAGCTCCAGAGTGTCCTCGTATTCCTTCTTCTGCTTGTCGTTGAGGACTTCGTACAGCAGGTTGGTGACGCTGGCCGAATCCATCACCTGCTGATTGACCGGCACGGCGGTGCCGTTGATCTTGATGTTGATCGGCGAGCCGACGGACATGAAGATGTCGGAGGCTTTCTTCTCCGCCATCAACTGGAACAGACGTTTCATCGCAGACATTACGCTTTCTCCTTCCTACCCAAATTTACCGATTGCTCATTGTCCCTGCGCGGGCGATCCCATCATTCGCGCAGGACGACTGATCGAGGCGCTGCAAGTCTACCGCGGCTTGCGGCCTCCAGCCTCGTTTCCGATGTTCGGCCACGACGGTCGTGAAAATGCCGCCGCGGACGTTGAATTGCGCGCGCAGGCGCATGAATCGCGGCCGCGCGGCAGCCGCCAGTTCGTCGAGCATGCGGTTGGTGACGGCCTCGTGGAACGCGCCCTGGTTGCGGTAGGACCAGACGTAGAGTTTGAGGTTTTTCAATTCCAGGCACTTGCGCTCCGGGATGTAGTCCAGCACCAGGTGCGCAAAATCCGGCTGGCCGGTCAGGGGGCAAAGGCAGGTAAATTCCGGAATCTCCATATGGATCAGGTAGTCGCGGCCGGGACTGGGATTGTCGAAGGTACGCAGTTCATTGCTGGGTTTGGCGGGCATGCGGGGCTCGGAAAACAAAAGTAAGATGGTATTATATCGGCTGGCAAAAACTCCGAATAAATCCGGTCGAAAACCGGTTTTCCAAGATAAGAAACCCCAGTGCGCCTGACCCAGATAAAGCTTGTAGGATTCAAATCCTTCGTTGACCCGACTTCGATCGAAGTGCCGGGCCAGCTCGTCGCCATCGTCGGTCCGAACGGTTGCGGCAAGTCCAACGTGATCGACGCCGTCCGCTGGGTGCTGGGCGAGTCGCGCGCGTCGGCGCTGCGCGGCGATTCGATGCAGGACGTGATCTTCAACGGATCGGCGCAGCGAAAGCCGGTGGCGCGCGCCAGTGTCGAACTTATGTTCGACAACAGCCTGGGCAAGGCCGCCGGGCAGTGGTCGCAATACGCCGAAATTTCGGTGAAGCGCGTATTGACGCGCGACGGCGAGTCCCTGTACTACATCAACAACAGCCACGTGCGCCGGCGCGATATCACCGACATTTTCATGGGCACGGGCCTCGGGCCGCGCGCTTACGCCATCATCGAACAGGGCATGATCTCGCGCATCATCGAAGCCAAGCCGGAAGAACTGCGCGTGTTTCTGGAGGAGGCGGCGGGCATCTCCAAGTACAAGGAGCGGCGCCGCGAGACCGAGCACCGGCTGCACGACACGCGGGAGAACCTGTCGCGGGTGGCGGACATCTGCCAGGAACTTGCGCTGCAGATCGACAAGCTGGACCAGCAGGCCAAGGTGGCGATGCAGTTCAAGGAGTTGCAGGGCGATATGCAGCGCAAGCAGAACCTGCTCTGGCTGCTGCGCAAGATGGAGGCCGACAACGAGGCGCAGCGCCATGCGCGCGAGATCGAGCGCGCGACGAACGACCTCGAAGCCGAGACGGCGAACCTGCGCGAGATAGAAAAGCGCCTGGAAGAAGTTCGCGGCCTGCATTACGAGGCGGGAGACACATTGAGCGGCGCGCAGGGCGAACTGTATGCGGCCAACGCCGAGGTCCAGCGCCTGGAAACCGAAATCCGCTATATCAACGAGAATCGCGCCCGCCTCGAAAGCCAGATTGCAAAGCTGACCGCGCAGAGCGGGCAGTGGCAGCAGCAGGCGAGCGAGTTGAGCGCTGCGCTCGACATGTGGCAGGGGCGGCAGGGGGGGGCTGGCGAAAGGCTGCAACTGGCGCGCGACCGGGTCGCGCTCGACTCGGCCAAGCTGCCCGAGGCGGATCAGGCTTTCCGCGCTATCCAGTCCCGGCTTTCGGGCGAGCGCAGCGGCTTGGCGCAGGCGGAGCAGGCGCTGAGGATAGAGCAGACCCATATCAGCCATGCAAACAAGACCCTGCAGGGCCTGGCCTTGCGCCAGGAGCGCTTGCTTTCCGAGCACCAGGGACTGGCCAAACCGGATTCGGCCGCGATCGAAGCGCAGCAGAGCGAGATCGCCGAATTGTCCGAGCAGCTTGCGCGCAAGGAGGCGCAGCTTGCGTCGCAACTGCAACAGTTGCCTGAACTGAATAGCGCGCGCCGCACCGCCCAGGAAAAGCTGGATGCGCAGCAGCGGGAGCAGGCCGGCTTGGAGTCGCGCCTGGCGACGCTGAAGCAGGTGCAGGACCAGGTCGAGAGCAATGCACAGATCCACGAATGGCTGATCCAGCACAACCTGGATTCGCTGCCGCGCTTGTGGCAGCAGGTCAGAGTAGAGATCGGGTGGGAAACAGCGTTCGAGGCAGTGCTGCGCGAGAAACTGCACGCGGTGGAAGTGTCGCAAGCCGAATTGCTGCAGAGCATGCTGGCGGATGCGCCGCCGGCCAAGCTCAGCGTTTTCGCAGCCACCACGGTAGTTCAGGATCCGGCGCTCGACGGATTGCGGCCTTTGGCCTCGCTGCTGGGCATTCACGACGAAGCCGTGCGCGGCGTGATGCAGGATTGGCTGCACGGCGTGTATGCAGTCGAAACTGCACCCGACGCGCGGGCCAGGCAGGCGCTGCCCCCGGGCATCATTCTGGTCAATCGGGACGGGCATCAATTCTCGCGCAGTGCGGTCAGTTTTCACGCGCCGGATCCGGGGGATACCGGCATCCTGGCGCGGCAGCGCGAAATCGAGGACCTGAGCGCCCAATTGAGCGCGCGCGAAGGCGCGCTGCGCCAGGCGCGAACCGAACAAAGCGTGGTCGAATCGGCGCTGGGCGGGCATAGCCAGCGCCTGGCGACGTTGCGCCAGGAAGCGGCTGCGTTCAAGCAGCAAGTGCACGAGCAGCAAATGGAAAGCCTCAAGCTTTCCCAAGGGCTGGAGCGCTACCAGGAACGCAGCCGGCAAATCCAGTTGGAGATGGATGAAATATCGCATCAGCAGGAAATAGAGCAGTCCGCCCAGGTCGCTGCCGAGGCCAGCCTGGCCGAACAGCAGCAGGTCATGGAGGAAGCGAGCGCAAGGGTGCGGGCTGCCGAGGAGGCGCACAAGCAGGCGGAAGATGCGTTGAACGCGCAGCGCCAAGCCTTGCAGCAAGCCGAGTACGAAGAGCAGCAGTCAGTATTCTATGAAAAGGAATGCTCTTCTAAAATCAATGAAATAAATACTTCTATTAAAGTAATACTTGAGCAAACAAGCGGTGCGGAAAATCAGCTTGAGCAGTTGAAAGCGGAACTGTCCGTGCAGCAGGACCAGGACTTGAAGCTGCGCTTGCAAACGCACCTGGAATTGCGGGTGCAGCGCGAGCAGGCGCTGAGCGAGGCGCGCTCCCGGCAGGAGGAATTGGCGCAGGCGCTGCGCAGCGCCGAGGATGAACGCGTGGTGTGCGAGCAGAAATTGGAGCCATTACGCAACCGAATCAACGATCTGCGCTTGAAAGAGCAGGCGGCGCGGCTCAACAAGGAGCAATACGCCAATCAGCTGTTCGAGGCCGGGGCGGACGAAGAGACGCTTGCGGCCATGCTGGAAAAAGGCATGCGGCCCAATGCCTTGCAGGTGGAGATCAACCGTTTGTCGCAGGCGATAACGGATCTCGGAGCGGTCAACATGGCCGCGCTGGAGGAGTTGGAGACCAGCCGCGAGCGCAAGGGTTTTCTCGACGCCCAGGCGGTCGATCTGAATACCGCGCTGGAAACACTAGAGGCCGCTATCCGCCGCATCGACCGCGAAACGCGAGAGATGCTGCAGCAGACCTTCGACACGGTGAACGGGCATTTCGGTCAATTGTTTCCCAGCCTGTTCGGCGGGGGGGAAGCGCGCCTGCTCATGACGGGCGAGGAGATTCTCGACGCGGGGGTGCAGGTGATCGCACAACCGCCGGGCAAGAAGACTTCCACCATCCACCTGCTTTCGGGCGGCGAGAAGGCGCTCACCGCGCTGGCGCTGGTGTTTTCCATGTTCCAGCTCAATCCGGCACCGTTCTGCCTGCTGGACGAGGTGGACGCGCCGCTGGACGACTCGAACACTGAGCGCTTCTGCGATCTGGTGAAGCGCATGTCGGCCGAAACCCAGTTCCTCTACATCAGCCACAACAAGATCACCATGGAGATGGCGGCGCAGCTGGTCGGCGTGACCATGCAGGAGTCCGGCGTGTCGCGCGTGGTCGCGGTCGACATCGAGGAAGCGCTGCGGCTGAAGGAGGATCTGGCCGCATGAGCCTAGGAGCAGGGGCCACGCGAAGCGGGGATGCGACCCGGGCGAATGCGGCCGGACGCCGACAGTACGGTTTTTGTATAGCGTTATTCGCACGGAGGCGGTGCGCATGAGCACGGACGCAAGGAGGCGGCGCCAATGAGCGAACTGCAACTCGGCCTGCTGGTAATCGGCATCCTGGTCGTCGTCGGGGTGCTCGCCTACAACAAGCTGCAGGAGCGCAAGCTCGGGCGCAAGGTGCAGGAGGACTTCGGCTCGCGCCACGATGACGTGCTGATGGACGCAAAGCGCGCGGGCATTGCCCCCGGGCTGCCGCCAGCCACGCCCGAGCGCATCGAACCCACTTTCTCCCCGCGTCCGGCCAAGCCTGCTGAGGCAGGCGGGGTGCTCGATTCGCGCATCGATTTCATTGCGACGCTGGAAGCGGAAAAAGCGGTCGCAGGGGAGTTGGTTTCGGCGGCGATTGCCGAAAGCATGGCGCATTCGGGCAAAGCCGTGAACTGGGAATGCTATAACCGGCAGACAGCCGCCTGGGAGCCTTTGGCGGCGGCCGGCGAATACCAGATAATGCGCGCCGGGCTGCAACTGGCGGACCGAAAAGGCGCGGCGAGCGAGCAGGATTTGGCCGACTTCGCCGCGATGACGCAGGCCGTGGCCAAGGCCGTGGGCGCGGGCAGCACCCTGGCGGACAAGGGTGTCGCATTGCAGCGCGCGAAGGAACTAGACGCCTTGTGCGCCGACGTCGATGTGCAGATCGGCCTGAATCTGATCACGCGCAGCGGCGGCGCCCCCGGAGCGCGGATTCGCGCCCTGGCCGAAGCGCAAGGGTTCAAATTGGAGCGAGACGGCAGATTCCACCTGCGTGACGATACCGGACTGGAACTCTATACGCTGTGCAATATGGAAGCTGCGGCCTTTACCACCGAAGGCATGAAGGCGCTTTCCACAAAGGGGCTGACGATGTTGTTCGATGTCGCGAGGGCGCCCGGCGGCATCGCCACTTTTGACCGCGTCGTGGAATTCACGCGAACCTTGGCCGAAGCCTTGTCCGCCGCCATCGTGGACGACAATCGCCGGCCTCTGGACGATGCCGCGCTGGGCAAGATCCGCGCCCAGCTGCAGGGACTTTACGCCAGCATGGACAACCAGGGAATTCCGGCAGGCAGCCCGCTGGCGCTGCGCCTGTTTTCCTGATGCCGGTAGCACAGGCCGTACTGGCTGAGGCGCAACTGCTGCGCGCGGAGCTCGAGCGGCACAATCACCAGTACTATGTCCTCGACCAGCCGCTGGTCAGCGACGCCGAGTACGATGGGCTGTTTCGGCGCCTGCAGCAGCTCGAGGGCGATTATCCGGAACTGGTCGATGCCGGGTCCCCGACGCAGCGCGTAGGCGGGAGCCCGCTGGCCGAGTTTCTGCAGGTCACCCATAGCACTCCCATGCTGTCGCTCAACAATGCCTTTTCCGAGGAAGAGGTGGCGGCGTTTGACCGCCGCGTGCGCGAGGGCTTGGACGGGGACATGGGCCAGGTGGAATATCTGGCCGAGCCGAAGTTCGACGGTCTGGCCATCAGCCTCGTCTACGAGCGAGGGGTGTTCGTCCGCGGGGCCACGCGGGGCGACGGATACACCGGCGAAGACGTCACAGCCAATCTGCGCACGGTGAAAAGCATCCCGCTGCGCCTTCGCGGCACGGCCCTGCCGGAAATGATCGAGGTGCGCGGCGAGGTATTGATGTACCGGCACGATTTTGACGCACTGAATCGGCGCCAGCGCGCCAGCGGGGAAAAGGAATTCGTCAATCCGCGCAATGCCGCGGCCGGCAGCCTGCGCCAGCTCGATTCGCGCATCAGCGCATCGCGGCCGCTGCGCTTCTTCGCCTACGCCGTCGGCGCGCTGGAAGGCGGGCCTGCGTTGGATTCGCACAGCGCGCTGGAAGACTGGCTGCAAGGCATGGGCCTGCCGGTCTGCCCGGAACGGCGCGTGGTGCACTCGGTGCAGGGCTTGATGCAGTTCTACCGGTCGATAGGCGAGCGCCGTGCCGGACTGCCCTACGACATCGACGGCGTGGTGTACAAGGTGAACCGCCTTGGCGCCCAGCAGCAACTGGGCTATGTTTCGCGCGCGCCGAGGTTCGCGGTCGCGCACAAGTTTCCGGCCGAGGAAGCCATCACCAAAGTGCTCGCCATCGAGGTGCAGGTGGGAAGAACCGGCGCGCTGACGCCGGTCGCGCGTCTGGCGCCGGTCTTCGTGGGCGGCGTCACTGTCACCAACGCCACCCTGCACAACGAGGACGAGTTGCGGCGCAAGGACGTGCGCATCGGCGACAGCGTCATCGTGCGCCGCGCGGGCGATGTCATTCCCGAGGTGGTGTCCGTGGTCCTGGACCAGCGCCCGCCGGACGCGAGCGAGTTCGAGATGCCTGCGGCTTGCCCCGTTTGCGCGTCGGCAGTGGTCCGGTTGCCCGACGAGGCGGTGGCGCGTTGTTCAGGCGGTCTGATCTGCCCTGCGCAGCGCAAACAGGCGCTGCTGCACTTCGCCTCGCGCCGCGCCATGGATATCGAAGGCCTGGGCGAGAAACTGGTTGACCAACTGGTCGATAACAACCTGGTCCACACCGCGGCGGATCTGTACCGGCTGGGCCTCGTCGCGCTTGTCGGCCTGGAGCGCATGGCCGAGAAATCTGCACAGAACGTACTGCTCGCGATAGAGGGGTCCAAGCAAACCACGCTGGCGCGTTTCGTCTTCGCCCTGGGCATACGCAACGTGGGCGAGGCGACGGCAAAGGAACTGGCGCGGCATTTTGGCAGCCTCGACCGGCTGATGCAGGCGGACGAGGAAGCGTTGGTGCAGGTTGCCGATATCGGCCCGGTGGTGGCGCTTTCGATCGCGCAATTTTTTGCGGAAGCGCACAATCGCGAGGTGATCGCGCAGATGCGTGGCTGCGGCGTGCGCTGGGAAGAGGGCGAGCCGAGCGCGATCGCACCGGCCGCGGCGCTGGCCGGCAAGTCGTTCGTGCTGACCGGCACGCTGCCCACATTGAGCCGGGAGGAGGCGAAATCGATGGTAGAAGCCCTGGGCGGCAAGGTGGCAGGGTCTGTGTCCAGGAAAACAGACTACGTAGTCGCGGGCGCGGAGGCGGGGAGCAAGCTCGCCAAGGCGGAAGAACTCGGCCTGACCATCCTGGATGAGGCCGGATTGCTGCAATTGCTGAAGGACAGAGAATGAAGCGCGTGCGCAAATGTGTGTTTCCGGTAGCGGGCATGGGCAGCCGCTTTCTGCCTGCGACCAAGGCGAGTCCGAAAGAAATGATGCCGGTGGTCGACAAACCTCTGATCCAGTATGCAGTGGAGGAGGCGGTGGCGGCGGGCATGACCGACATGATCTTCATCACCGGCCGCAACAAGCGCGCCATCGAAGATCATTTCGACAAAGCCTACGAGGTGGAGGCGGAACTGGCGGCGCGCGGCAAATTGGAACTGCTCGAGCTGGTGCAGGGCATCATTCCAAAGCGCATCAATTGCATCTATATCCGCCAGGCCGAGCCCCTGGGGCTGGGGCATGCGGTGCTGTGCGCGGAACCCGTGGTCAATGACGAACCGTTCGGCGTCATCCTGGCCGACGACCTGATAGACGGGGAGCCGCCGGTCCTCGCCCAGATGGCCGAGGTCTATGCGCAGCGGCGTTGCTCCGTGCTGGGCGTGGAGGAAGTGCCGCGCGCGAACACGCGCCAGTACGGCATCGTCAAGACCGACGGCGGCGAACCTGGCACGGTCAGCGCCATCGTGGAGAAGCCCAAGCCGGAAGAGGCGCCTTCGACGCTGGCCGTGGTCGGGCGCTACATCCTGAGTCCGGCGATATTTCGGCATCTGGCCCAGGTGCGGGCCGGAGCCGGCGGCGAAATCCAGCTGACCGACGGCATCGCCGCGCTGCTGCAGCAGGAAGTCGTGCTGGCCTACCGTTTCAAGGGCACGCGCTACGACTGCGGCTCCAAGCTGGGATACCTGCAGGCCACGGTCGCATACGGGATGAAACATCCGGAGACTGGCTCCGATTTCGCGGCGTACCTGAAGTCGCAGCGGAATTGAACGCGGCGGCGCTGCATGGACCGGACGGCACAGGCTTGGAGGATTCTCGACGCTGCGGAGTTGATCCACAGCGCTGCGGCCGTGGACGCAGCGATCGCGCGCGTCGCCGCGGCGATCACGGCGCAACTGGGAGACCGATATCCGCTGGTGCTGTCGGTAATGGGCGGGGCGGTCGTCTTCACCGGCCGCATCCTGCCGCTGCTGAACTTCCCCCTCGATTTCGATTACATCCACGCCTCGCGCTACGGCGCCGCCACCAGCGGCGGACGGGTCGAGTGGATCGTGGAACCCACCGGCAACGTCGCGGGCAGGGTGGTGCTGGTGCTGGACGATATATTGGACATCGGCGATACCATGCTGGCGATTCGCGAGCGGGTGCTCGGACTTGGCGCAATCGCGTTCTACAGCGCCGTGCTCACCGACAAGGCCAAGGCGACGGCCAAGCCGATCAACGCGGATTTCGTCGGGCTTTCGCTGCCGGATCGCTATGTGTTCGGCTGCGGCATGGATGCGCACGGTATCTGGCGCAACCTGCCGGCCATCTACGCGATGAAAGACGGGCGCGAATGAAGGAAATCAGGGTGAAAAACCAAGCCGCGCCATCGCCATCGCCAGCACCAGCACCGGGCCTGGCCGGCCGTGCTAGTATCTGCGCCGCAAAAACGCCGGCGCCGTACCGACCACCTGTCCACCCACACACCCCATGCTAGCGATCATCGGCGGCAGCGGCCTCACCCAGCTGTCCAATCTGGATGTCACGCACCGCCTCGCGGTGCGCACGCCCTACGGCGAACCTTCCGGCGCCTTGACCTTCGGGCGCATCGCCGGAGCGGATGTCGTGTTTCTGGCGCGGCACGGCTATGGACATACGATTCCTCCGCATGAGGTGAATTACCGCGCGAATATCTGGGCTTTGAAGGAACAGAAGGTGGAGGGCGTGATCTCGGTCGCTTCGGTGGGTGGGATACGCGCCGACATGGCGCCCGGGGTCATTGCCGTGCCGCACCAGATCATCGACTACACCTGGGGCAGGAAGAACACTTATTTCGAGGGGGGCGAGCAGCCGGTTACGCATATCGATTTTACCGAGCCGTATTCGGCGCAGCTGCGCTCGCGCATTCTCGAAGCGGCAGGGACCTGCGGCGAAGCCGTGGTCGGGGACTCGGTCTACGCCACGAGCCAGGGCCCGCGCCTGGAGACTGCGGCGGAAATCGACCGCCTCGAACGCGATGGCGCCGACGTGGTGGGCATGACCGGCATGCCAGAGGCGGCGCTGGCGCGGGAACTGGAAATGGACTACGCCACGATCGCCGTCGTCGCCAATTCCGCAGCGGGACGGGCAGGCAGCCTGCACGGCATTCGCCTGGAGCAGATCGAGCAGGTACTGCGGGAATCGCTGGCGCGGGTGAGGCGCATCATAGAGGGCGTGGTGGCCGGGAAATGATACGCGAAGTGCTGAAAATGGGCGATCCGCGGCTGCTGCAAGAGGCGCAGCCGCTGCAAGGGTTTGACACCCCCGAACTGCAGGCGCTGTTGACCGATATGCGCGACACCATGGCCCATCTCAGCGGGGCGGGGCTGGCGGCGCCGCAGATCGGCGTCGGATTGCAGGTGGTAATTTTCGGCGTTGCCAAGAACCCGCGCTACCCGGATGCCGAGGAAGTTCCGGATACGGTGCTCATCAACCCGGTGCTGACCCCTCTCTCGGACGAGATGGAGGAAGACTGGGAGGGGTGCCTGTCGGTGCCCGGCTTGCGCGGCATGGTTCCGCGCCACACGCGGCTGCGCTACCAGGGCTTCGACGAGAAAGGCCATGCCATCGATCGCAGCGTCGGCGGTTTTCACGCCCGCGTGGTGCAGCATGAATGCGACCACCTGCTCGGAATTTTGTACCCGATGCGCATACGCGACCTGCGCAACTTCGGTTTCAACGGCGCCTTGTTTCCAGGCGAGGAAATGCTGGACGAGTAGCGCTCGCCGGGATTGAGACTCGGCTCGAAAAAGTCCTGCGCCCAAGGACGCGGATCAAAAGGGGCGCGGATCAATTCAGCTTCAGCGCCTCGATCAGGTCTCGTTCCAGTTGCAGCACGGTATTGGGCTTCTCCAGTGCCGAGCCCGAGATCAGAAATACGTCTTCGGCGCGCTCGCCCAGGGTCACGATCTTGGCCGTAATCAAATTGACCTCGTACTTTCCGAGCACGCGCGCGATCGCATAGAGCAGCCCGGGACGGTCGCCGGCGATGATGGACAGCGCGTGGCTCGCGCCTTTTTCGTCGGGCCGGATGTTGACTTCGGGCGTGATCGGGAAATGCCGCAGCTGGCGCGACACCCTGCCGCGGGTAGGCGCATGCAGCGGGGCCTGGCTTTGCAGCCTCTCCGCGAGTTCGGTCTCGATCAGGTTGATCATGTCGCGGTAATGCGGGTTGCTGCCCGTCCCTAGGAGCAGGAAGGTATCGAGCGCGAAGCCGTGGCGCGTGGTGTGGATGCGGGCATCGGCGATACTGTAATTGATCTGTTCGAAATAGCCGCAGATGCGCGCGAACAGATCGCGCTGGTCGCGGGTATAGATCATGACCTGCAGCCCTTCGCCGATGGGCGAGAGCCGGGCTTTCACCACCGGTTTGTCGGTATCCGCACGGTAGTGCAGGGTGCGCGTTTGCCAGGCGATGTCCTGCGCATCATGGCGCAGGAAATACGCCACATCCAGCTGGCTCCACAGTTTGTTCTTGACCTCGTCCGACAGCGCGTACAGGCGCAGCAGGCGCAGCGCTTCGTCCTGCTTTGCCTGAATGTCCTGCTCGAAGCCGATTCCGTCACCGCGCAGCAGGCGCCGCGCGAGCAGGAAAAGGTCTTCCAGCAATTTGCCTTTCCAGGCATTCCACACCGTGGGGCTGGTGCCGCGGACATCGGCGACGGTCAGCAGGTACAAGGCCGTCAGCCAGCGCTCCGACTTCAGCGTGGCTGCAAACGCCTTGATCGTGTCCGGGTCGGAAAGATCCTGCTTTTGCGCCACAGATGACATGGTCAGGTGATGCTTCACCAGGAATACCACCAGTTCCGTATCCTCTCGCACGATGCCATGCGCGCGGCAGAAGCTGCGCGCATCCTGCATGCCCATGCTGGAGTGATCGCCGCCGCGGCCCTTCGCAATGTCGTGGAACAGCGCAGCCACATACAGCAGCCAGTGGCGCTCGAAACCGGCCATGAGACGGCTGCACTGCGGATACTCATGGGAAAACTCGACCATGGTGAAGCGGCGCAGGTTGCGAACCACGGTCAGGATGTGCTGGTCCACGGTGTAGGCGTGGAACAGGTCGTATTGCATCTGCCCGACGATTTTCCCGAAAGCGGGGAGATAGCGTCCAAGGATGGAATACTGGTTCATGCGGCGCAGTTCGTGCACCACGCCTCGCGGCTGCTGCAGGATTTGCAGGAACAGCGCACGATTGGCCGGGTCGCGCCGGAAGCGGCTATCGATGCGCGCCCTGGCGCGCCAGAGCGCGCGCAGCGTCGCGGCGCTCATCCCCTTTAACTCGGGGTGCTGCTGCAGCAGCAGGAAGCTTTCCAGGATAGCTTTCGGCTGGCGTTCGAACAGTTCTGGATCGCGCGCTTCGAGCAGTTCATGCGCGGACTGGAAGCGCTCGTTGAGCGGCTCGGACAGGCTGTCTTCCCGCGAAAACAGTTCCACGGCGATGTTTTGCAGCAGCAGGGCATTGAGCTGGGTGACAGCCTTGGCTGTGCGGTAGTAGCGCTGCATCAGTTGTTCGCTGGCGCGCTTGGTCGGCGTGTCCCTATAACCAAACTGCGCGGCGAGGCCCGCCTGATAATCGAATAGCAGGCGGTCTTCGCGCCGGCCTGCGGCATAGTGGAGGCGAATGCGTATTTCGTTCAGAAACTTCTGATGACGGCCCAGCTGGCGCGCCTCGACCGCGGTGATCAGGCCGCGCGCGGTCAGGTCCATCCAGTTTCTGCCCAGGCCGGCGGTTCGGCTGATCCAGAGTATCGCCTGCAGGTCGCGCAGTCCGCCCGGCGCCTCCTTCAGATTGGGTTCCAGGCTGTACGGGCTGTCCTGGTATTTGCCGTGGCGTTGCTCCTGTTCCAGCCGCTTTGACTGAAAAAAAGCCTGCGGATTGAGTTGCTTGCGCATGGCGCTCGCAAACGCGGCGAACAGGCTGCGGCTTCCGGCCAGCCATCTCGCTTCGAGCAGGCTGGTTTGTACCGTGATGTCCTTGTCCGACTCGGAGAGGCATTCGCTGATGGTGCGGACGCCGTGGCCGGGCTCTAGCCCGGCATCCCAGAGGCTGCCGATCAAAGCTTCAAGCTTGTTTTTCAGACCGGCATCGGGCTCACCCGGCAGGAGCACCAGCAAATCGACATCGGAGTGGGGAAAAAGCTCTCCGCGCCCGTATCCCCCCACGGCCGCAATCACGAGCGAACTGGGCAGCCCGGCTTCGGTCCAGATGCTTCTCAGCGTGCGATCTATGAGCAGCCGGTGCTGCCGCAGCGCGTTGAGCGCCTTGCCGTCTCTGGCGAACCGCTCGCGCAGTTCGATGCGGCCGGCTTGCAGGCGTTCTCGCAGGCCGACAAGGGAAGGCGCGCGATCTGGCGCCAGCGGCGCACCGGGCATCAGGATTTCTGAATTGTTATCGCTGCTTGCGCCGGAGTTCCGGCAGACAAGGTCAGCACTTCGTATCCGGCTTCGGTGACCAGCACCGTATGCTCCCACTGCGCCGACAAGCTGTGGTCCTTGGTCACTATGGTCCATCCGTCGGAGAGTTCTCGAATCGCCGGCTTGCCCGCATTGATCATGGGCTCGATGGTAAAGATCATGCCGGCTTGCAGGGTCACTCCGGTCCCCGCGCGGCCGTAATGCAGCACTTGGGGCTCCTCATGGAATTTCTTGCCGATGCCGTGACCGCAGAACTCGCGCACGACGCTGTATCCGTGTGCCTCCGCGTGCTTCTGTATCGCCGCTCCGATGTCGCCCAGGTGCGCGCCCGCCCTTACCGCGCTGATCCCCAGCCACATGCACTCGTAGGTGGTTTCGCACAGCCGCCGCGCCTGGATCGAAGGCTCGCCCACGTAGAACATGCGGCTGGTATCGCCATGGTAGCCATCTTTGATGACCGTAATGTCGATATTGACGATGTCGCCGTGCTTCAACTGCTTTTCACCGGGTATGCCGTGGCAGACCTGGTGGTTTATCGAGGTGCAGATGGACTTCGGGTAGGGCTGGTAGCCCGGCGGCGCATAATTGAGCGGCGCGGGAACGGCCTTTTGCACTTTGACCATGTAGTCGTGGCACAGGCGGTCGAGTTCTTCCGTGGCGACCCCGGGCTTGACATGCGGGGAGACGAAGTCGAGCACCTCGGCTGCGAGCCTGCCCGCGACCTGCATTCTTTCGATCTCTTCCCGGCTTTTTATCTGGATGGTCATCGGCTGGCTGCGCTAAAAGAGGCTGGCAAGGATAAAGGATAGCCCAGGCTAAGGGAAGCTTCGCTTCACCCCCGAGCCGGAACGATACCGCAATCCGCTGTTTAGTCATACATTTCTTGAGTGCGGCGGGCCTGGCGTGCTATACTCCGCGGCTAGTCGATTTTCCTGGCTAAATTTGATCCGCCGCTCATTAGGGTGCCCCTAGCGGGGTTATAACGAGTCCGGCGGTTATCGCTAACCCTAATCGGAGAAACACGAATGTCCACGACCATGCGTCAGATGCTGGAGGCTGGGGTGCATTTTGGCCACCAGACCCGTTTCTGGAATCCCAAGATGGCCCCCTACATTTTCGGCCATCGCAACAAAATTCATATCGTCAATCTGGAAAAGACCCTGGTCATGTACCAGGAGGCGATGAAGTTCGTAAGAAAATTGTCTTCGAACAAGGGAACGATACTGTTCGTCGGGACGAAGCGCCAGGCGCGTGAAATCGTCAAGGAAGAGGCGCAGCGCTGCGGCGCGCCCTACGTCGATCACCGCTGGCTGGGCGGGATGCTGACCAACTTCAAGACGGTGAAGCAGTCGATCAAGCGCCTGAAGGAAATGGAAGCCATGCTGCAGGACGGCAGTCTGGAAAAGCTGCCCAAGAAAGAGGCTTTGGGGATTCAGCGCGAATTGGTGAAATTCGAGCGCAGCCTGGGCGGCATCAAGGACCTGACCGGCGTGCCCGACGCCCTGTTCATCATCGACGTCGGTTACCAGAAGGGCGCGGTGGTCGAGGCCAACAAGCTGAACATCCCGATCATCGGGGTGGTCGATACCAATCACTCGCCCGAAGGCATCACGCACGTGATTCCGGGCAACGACGACTCCAGCCGTGCCATCCGTTTGTACGCGCGCGGCGTGGCCGACGCCATTCTGGAAGGCCGCAACACCTCCATCCAGGAAATCGTGGCGGGTGGCGGCGACGAATTCGTGGAAGTGGATACGCAGGAAGAGTCGGCGGGCTAAGACAGTCTGTAAAGTCTCGCCGGAGGGGCGCAAGCCCCTTTTTTGAACGTCTAGGGATCGTTCCCTGACTGGGTTACCGAAACGAGGAGCAAGGAAATGGCAGAAGTTACCGCAGCCATGGTGAAGGAGCTGCGCGAGATCACTGGCTTGGGCATGATGGAATGCAAGAAGGCGCTGGTGGAGACCGCAGGCGATCTGAAAGCGGCCGAAGACCTGCTGCGTATCAAGAGCGGCGCCAAGGCGAACAAGGCCGCAGGCCGCATCGCCGCAGAAGGCGTGATCGGCGCGAGTTTTTCGGGTGATGGCAAACTGGCGGCGCTGGTGGAAATCAATTGCGAGACGGATTTCGTCGCCAAGAATGCGGATTTTCTCGACTTCGCTTCAACCTTGGCGCAACTCGTGGCGAAGCATGATCCGTCCGATGTGGCCGCGCTTTCGGCTTTGGCGCTCGAGGACGGAACGGTCGAGGCTAAGCGCCAGGCTCTGGTGCAGAAAATCGGCGAAAACGTGAGCATCCGCCGCTTCCATCGCATCCAAACCGGGGCCAAACTGGCGCAATACCTGCACGGCGTCAAGATCGGCGTGCTGGTGGAATTCGAGGGCGACGACGAAGTAGGCAAAGACCTCGCAATGCATATCGCATTTGCCAAACCGCAGTTCATGTCGCGCAGCGAAGTAGCACCAGAGGTGATCGCGCGGGAGAAGGATGTGCTCGTCGCGCGCGCTCAGGAGTCGGGCAAACCGGCCAATATCGCGGAAAAGATGGTCGAAGGCGGCCTGAACAAGTTTCTGGGCGAAATCACGCTGCTCGGCCAGCCTTTCATCAAGGACGACAAGCTGACGGTGGAAAAGATGCTTGCCGCCAGGCGTGCGAAACTCCTCGGCTATAGATTCTTCGTGGTGGGCGAGGGCATCGAGAAGAAGTCCAACGATTTCGCCGCCGAGGTCGCGGCGCAGGCCAAAGCCGCCGCGGGTTGACCGCCTTGCCCTCCGCGCCAGCCTACAAACGCATCCTGCTCAAGCTCTCGGGCGAAGCCCTGATGGGCGACGATGCGTACGGCATCAATCGTGCGACCATAGACCGCATCGTCGCTGAGATTGCCGTGGTCGCTTCGATGGGCCTGGAGATCGCGGTGGTGATCGGCGGGGGCAATATCTTCCGCGGCGTCGCACCGGCAGCCGCCGGGATGGACCGGGCCACCGCCGACTACATGGGCATGCTCGCCACGGTAATGAACGCTCTGGCCCTGCAGGATGCGATGCGGCGCGGCGGTCTGAACGGGCGGGTCCAGTCGGCGCTCAATATCGAGCAAGTGGTGGAGCCGTACATTCGTGGCAAGGCAATGCGCTACCTGGAAGAGGGGAAGATCGTCATTTTCGCCGCCGGTACCGGCAACCCGTTCTTCACCACCGATACCGCGGCCGCCTTGCGCGGCACGGAAATGGGCTGTGATATCGTGTTGAAGGCGACCAAAGTGGATGGCGTCTACAGCGCGGATCCCAAGACCAACCCGGAGGCGCGGCGCTATGCCAGGGTCAGTTTCGACGACGCGATCAACCAGAACCTCAAGGTAATGGACGCCACCGCGCTCACCCTGTGCCGCGATCAGAAATTGCCGATAAACGTGTTCAGCATTTTCAAAGCGGGAGCGTTGAAACGGGTGGTGATGGGCGAGGACGAGGGAACGTTGGTACATAGTTGAATGAGGGAACGACCATGATTGCTGATGTCAAGAAGACAGCCGAGCAGAAAATGCAAAAGTCGCTCGAGTCGCTCAAAACCGATCTTGGCAAGGTGCGCACCGGGCGCGCGCACACCGGTATCCTGGACCACATTACGGTCGACTACTACGGCACACAGATGCCGCTCAATCAGGTCGCGAATCTGACGCTGATCGACGCGCGCACCATAGGCATTGCCCCTTGGGAAAAGAAGATGGGGGCGGTGATAGAGAAAGCGATCCGCGATTCGGATCTCGGACTCAATCCGTCGGCGATGGGCGACGTCATCCGCGTGCCGATGCCTGCGCTGACAGAGGAGCGCAGGCGCGAACTGATCAAGGTGGTCAAGGGCGAGGGCGAGAACGCCAAGGTGGCCGTGCGAAATCTGCGGCGTGACGCCAACCATCACCTCAAGGATCTGCTCAAGGAAAAAGAAGTTTCAGAGGACGACGAACGCCGTGCGCAGGAAGATATCCAGAAGCTTACCGACAAATTCATAGCCGAGATCGACAGGCTGCTCGCCGTCAAAGAAACGGATTTGATGGCGGTGTGACGCTGCGCGCCACAGCAACCGAACGCACATGCCTTCATTTTCCAGTTCGACCAGCGACATTCCCCAGGTAAGCCAGGTTCCCCGCCATATTGCCATCATCATGGACGGCAACGGCCGGTGGGCCAAGCAGCGCATGCTGCCGCGTGCGGCGGGTCACAAGCGCGGCGTGGAAATCGTGCGCGAGGTGGTGAAAGCCTGTTCGGCGCGGGGCGTCGAGTTCCTCACGCTGTTCGCGTTCAGTTCGGAGAACTGGCGCCGGCCGGAGGACGAAGTGTCGATGTTGAAGCAGTTGTTCATCCTGGCACTGGAGCGGGAGGTCAAGAAACTCCACCGCAACGGTCTGCGGCTGCGCGTGGTCGGGAATATCGAGCCTTTTGGCAGGAAAATTGTCGAACTGGTCGCGCGCGCCGAGCAGTTGACGCAGGACAACCCGGGCATGACCCTCACCATCGCCGCCAACTACGGCGGTCGCTGGGACTTGCTGCAGGCGATGCAGCGACTGATCGAGTCCCATCCGCAGCAGAACGGCGCTTTCACGGAGGCGCAGCTGACGGACTGCCTCGCGATGGCCTACGCGCCCGAACCGGATTTGTTCATACGCACCGGTGGAGAGAAGCGCATCAGTAATTTCCTGCTGTGGCAGCTGGCCTATAGCGAGTTCTATTTCACCGATACGCTCTGGCCGGATTTTGACTCTGCGGCCCTGGATCTTGCGATCTCGTCCTACCGCAAGCGCGAACGACGCTTCGGCCGCACCAGCGAACAGCTGGAGCAAGTCCCATCGGCGCCGAGCGCGATCCGGGAGCCTGCCTGATTGTGCCGATCAGCCGGGCGCGCTGACCTATGCTCAAGACAAGGGTCATCACGGCGCTGATACTGCTGCTCGCCTTTCTGACGGCGCTATTCTGGCTGCCGCAGGATGCTTGGGCCCTGTTTGCCGGGCTATTGGTGGTTCCCGCGGCTTGGGAGTGGGCAAAGCTCATCAAATTCAACAACGGCTCCTGCGTGCTGTACGTGCTAGCCGTGATTGTGATTTGCGCAGCGCTGTACGGCCTGATCGATCCGGCAGCGCGTTCCGGCCGGCTTGGATTCGCCGTCTACGGAGGCGCAAGCCTGTTCTGGGTCGTCGTCGTTCCTCTGTGGCTCTGGCAATCATCGCTTCCGCGAGCGCCCTGGCTTGCTGCCCTTACAGGCATGGTAGTGCTGGTCCCCACTTGGATGGCATTGGTCGAATTGCACCGGCTCGGCCCGGCCGTGCTGTTGCTGCTGATGTCGGTGGCGTGGATCTCGGATAGTGCCGCGTATTTTGCCGGACGGCGTTTCGGCCGGCACAAATTGGCGCCCTCAGTCAGTCCGGGCAAGACTTGGGAGGGGGTAGCCGGCGCCTTCCTCGCCGTGAGCCTGTATGCCGCGCTTTGGGGTGGCGTCTGGCATGTCCATTTCCCGCAGACTTTCCAGTCGATGCGCTTCGGGGCGTTGGGTATGATGTTGTTTCTGTGGGCGCTTGCCGCAATCGGCATCTATGGCGATCTGTTCGAGTCTGCGCTCAAGCGCCAGGCGGGGGTCAAGGACAGCGGCGTGTTGCTGCCTGGCCATGGCGGGGTGCTGGACCGAATCGACGCGCTCACTTCAGTGCTGCCGGTCGCCGCGCTGGTCTACCTGCTGTGAAACGGCCGCAGCATCTGGTTGTGCTGGGGGCCACCGGATCGATCGGTCGCAACACCCTCGACGTCGCGGTGCGCCATCCTTTGCGCTTTCGCATATTTGCGCTCAGCGCGAACGAGCGCATCGAGGCGCTGGCGGAATTATGCCTGCTGCACAAACCGCGCTATGCCGCGGTAGCGCAATCTGCCCAGGCCGACGTGCTGCGTTCACGCATCGGTACCGGAACAACAGAAATCCTGGTCGGGGGGCAGGGCCTGGAGGACATCGCCTCGCACGAGGAGGCGGATTGCGTCATGGCGGCCATCGTCGGGGCGGCGGGTCTTGCACCGACACTTGCGGCTGCGCGCGCAGGCAAGAAAGTGCTGCTCGCAAACAAGGAAGCCCTGGTGATGGCGGGGCCGATTTTCATGCAGGCCGTGCGCGCGAGCGGCGCGCTCCTACTCCCCATAGACAGCGAGCACAATGCCATATTTCAGTGCCTGCCCCGTGCATCTGGGGGTGATTTTGGCAGAGATGGCGTGCGGCGCGTGCTGCTCACCGCGTCCGGCGGTCCGTTTCGCGAAATGCCGCTGTCTAGACTGGAAAACATAACGCCTGACGAAGCGTGCGCGCACCCGAACTGGGTGATGGGCCGCAAGATATCGGTCGATTCCGCCACCATGATGAACAAGGCGCTTGAAGTCATCGAGGCGCACTGGCTGTTCGGCGCAACGGCAGAACAAATAGAGGTGGTGGTGCACCCGCAAAGCGTGGTGCATTCAATGGTCGAGTACATCGACGGTTCGGTCATCGCGCAGCTTGGCAATCCGGATATGCGTACGCCGATTGCGCATGCGCTGGCTTATCCGGAGCGGATCGAAGCCGGTGTGAGTTCGCTCGACTTCTCCCGCATCCGCAGTCTGGATTTCAAGGCGCCGGATCTTGCGCGCTTCCCGGCCCTGGCCTTGGGATATCGCGCTCTGGCCGAACTCGGAACCAGTCCGGCGACGCTCAACGCGGCGAACGAGGTCGCCGTGAGCGCCTTCCTCGAAGGTCGTTTGCCGTTTCTGTCCATCACCGGGGTGATCAAGACGGTGATGGATGAATTGCCGCCGCGATCGATGGACACGCTGGACGATGTGCTCAATGCCGATGCAGCTGCACGCGCGCGAGCCGCGCTGCAGATCGCGGCTATGCCGGGCGCGGCATGAACCTGCTGCATACGATCGCCGCTTTCGTGGTCGCGCTGGGCGCGCTGATCATCGTGCACGAATACGGCCATTATCTGGTGGCGCGGATCTGCGGCATCAAAGTCCTGCGCTTTTCGATCGGTTTCGGAACGCCGTTATGGAAAAGACGATTGGGACGAGACGGAACCGAATGGGTCGTGGCCGCGGTGCCGCTGGGAGGCTACGTCAAGATGCTGGACGAGCGCGAAGGCGAAGTCGCACAGCACGAACTCGGACGCGCCTTCAACCGGCAGAGCGTCTGGCGGCGCTATGCCGTCGTCATCGCCGGGCCGCTGGCCAACTTCCTGTTCGCAATACTGCTCTACTGGATCCTGTTCATGCAGGGTGTGCAGGAGGCGCGGCCTGTGCTGGCTCAGCCGCTGCCGAACACGCCGGCAGCGAGCGCGGGTTTCGAATCGGGCGAGACCATACGCGCAATCAACGGCGAGCCGGTGACATCCTGGCAGGAGGTGCGCTGGCGCATGCTGCAGCTGGCCCTGGAACGCGCGCAGGTAAAGATTGAGGTGCTCAACCAAGGCAATCAGCTCAGCTGGCGCACGATCGATTTGTCGCCGTTCGATGCGGAGCAGCTCGAAGGCGACACGCTGGCGCTCATCGGCTTGAAGCTGTATCGGCCGCAAATCAGTCCGGTGATCGGACAAGTCGTGCCGGGGGGCGTAGCAGAGCAGGCGGGCTTGCTGGTTGGCGATCGGATCCTTGCCGCCAACGATAAACCTGTCATTACCTGGGACGAATTGGTGGAACAGGTGCGCAAGCACCCTGGTCTGGATCTCCGACTGACGTTTCAGCGCGGCGATGAGCGCCGCGAGCTTGCGCTTGTTCCAGAAGCGACGCAACAGAACGGGGCCGCAGTGGGACGTATAGGCGCGGCCGCAAAGCTCGACCAGGAGGCTATGGACAAGCTCGTTACCGTGGTACGCTATGGCGCCGCCGCGGCTTTGTTGAAGTCCGTAGAAAAAACCTGGGATACCTCGGTGTTCAGCCTGCGCATGCTAGGGCGCATGCTGATCGGGCAGGTCTCTTGGAAGAATCTCAGCGGCCCGGTGACCATCGCCGACTACGCGGGGCAGTCGGCGCAGCTCGGGATCGTGTCGTATCTGAACTTCCTGGCGCTGATCAGCATCAGCCTGGGAGTGCTGAACCTGCTGCCGATTCCGTTATTGGATGGTGGACATTTGATGTATTATACGGTCGAAATTTTCAAAGGCAGTCCGGTGTCTGATCGGACGATGGAAGCCGGCCAGAAACTGGGGCTGGCCCTGTTGTTGGTCTTGATGGCGTTTGCCTTTTATAACGATATTAATCGCTTGATTGCCGGCTAAGCCTGAACATGAAAAGACATCTCGCCGTCGCGCTCATCTGCTTGTGGGTCGGCGCCGCGCACGCGTTCGATCCTTTCGTCGTGCGCGACATCCGCGTCGAGGGCCTGCAGCGCATCGAGGCCGGAACGGTATTCAGCTATTTGCCGGTCAAAGTCGGCGAAACCATGACCGATGAGAAAGCTGCCGCGGCGATCAAGGCACTGTTCGCAACGGGCTTTTTCAAGGACGTGCGGCTGGAAGTGCAGCGCGACGTGCTGATAGTGGCGGTCGAGGAGCGCCCGGCCGTATCGCAGATCGACTTCATCGGCAACAAGGAGTTTGAGAAGGAGGCGTTGCGCAAGGGACTGCGCGAAGCCGGCGTGGCCGAGGGGAGGTCCCTGGACAAGGCGATGCTGGACCAGGCGGAACAGGAGATCAAGCGCCAATATCTCGCGCGCGGCCGGTACGGCGCCAGCGTGGTTTCCACGGTTACGCCTCTGGAACACAACCGCGTGGGTGTCAGCTTCTCCATCAACGAGGGAGAAGTCACCAAGATCCGCCAGATCAATATCATCGGCAACAAAGTGTACAAGGAAAAGGAACTGCTGCAACTATTCGTGCTGCAGACGCCCGGATGGCTCACCTGGTACACCAAGAACGATCAATACTCTAAGCAAAAGCTGTCGGGCGACCTCGAGTCTCTGCGCTCGCACTATCTCAATAACGGCTATCTCGAATTCGACATCAATTCGACGCAAGTCTCGATTACGCCGGACAAGAAGGACATCTACATCACGATCAGCCTCACCGAAGGCGAAAAATATACCGTGTCGGATGTCAAGATCGGCGGCGAAACACTGATACCGCCAGCCGAACTGCATCGCTTGGTCCAATTGAAGTCGGGTGAGACCTTTTCCCGCGAGAAACTTACAGCGAGCACCAAGAAGATCGCGGACCGGCTGGGCAACGAAGGCTACGCATTCGCCAATGCCAACGCTGTACCGGATTTGGACAAGGCGGCAAAGCGGGTTGCACTGACGATCATGATCGATCCGGGCCGCCGCGTATACGTGCGCCGCATCAATGTCTCTGGCAACAATCGCTCGAGGGACGAAGTGATCCGCCGCGAGATGCGCCAGCTCGAAGGCGCGTTCTACGACGGCGACAAGATTCAGACGTCAAAGCAGCGGCTGGAGCGCCTGGGATATTTCTCCGAGGTCGACGTCGAAACGCCGGCTGTGCCGAACACCGCCGACCAGGTCGACGTCAATTTCAAGGTCAAGGAAAAGGCGACCGGCGCCATCATGCTCGGCGCCGGGTTGTCGAGCACGGAAAAGGTGGTCCTGAGCGGTTCGGTTACGCAGCAGAACATCTTCGGCAGCGGAAAGCACCTGAGTCTGCAGCTGAACACCAGCAAGATCACACGGAATATCGGTCTGAGCTTTACCGATCCCTATTACACGGTGGACGGTGTCAGCCGCGGATTCGATCTTTACGACCGCCGCGTGAACGCCTCGTTGCTGGGGCTGGGCTATTACACGAGCAATTCGATCGGAGGCGGGGTGCGCTTTGGCATTCCCCTGACCGAAATCGACAAACTCGGGATTGGCATAGGTGCAGAACAGACAAAAATCGGTATAGATCAGTCCAGCCCGCAAAGGTATCAGGATTTCGTCAATATCTTCGGCAACAACAGCAATACCTATCCGGGAACGCTTGGCTGGACCCGAGACCAGCGCGACAACCTCCTCATGCCGACCAAAGGCGGCGTGGTGCGTGCGGCTGTGGAGGCCGGGTTACCAGGCGGAACCCTCAAATACTACAAAGTCACCGAGCAGGTGCAGTGGTACTTCCCGCTGTCGCGCACCTACACCCTCATGCTCAACGGCGAAGTCGGGTCGGCCAGCGGCGTAGACGGCAAGCCGCTTCCGTTTTACAAGAATTTGTACGCAGGAGGCGTTGCTTCGGTGCGCGGCTACGATTCCTATTCGCTCGGGCCCCGCGATTCCCTGGGCGCGATCCTGGGCGGAAACAAGCGCGTGGTGGGAAATGCAGAATTACTGTTCCCGGTGCCGGGCACGGGCGTCGACCGTTCGATGCGATTGGCGGTGTTTGTCGACGGCGGCCAGGTGTACGGTGCCGATGAGAAAATCCGGCTGTCGGAACTGCGCTATTCGACCGGGCTGGCGTTCACCTGGAATTCGCCCATGGGTCCGTTACGCCTGAGTTATGGCAGGCCTCTCAATCAGAAGCCGGATGACAGGGTGCAGCATCTCCAGTTCCAGTTTGGGCAGGTCTTTTAGCGGTTGAGGAGATAAGGTTGAAAAAGCTCATATTTATGGCGCTGACTGCGGCGATGGCAAGCTCGGCCTATGCCGCCGAACTAAAGATCGGATTCGTCAATACGGAAAGAGTATTTCGCGATGCGGCGCCGGCGGTGCGCGCGCAGAAGAAGATCGAACAGGAATTCGCCAAACGGGATCAGGAGATGCAGAAACTGGACGAGCAGATCCGCAAACTGCAGGACAACCTCGAGAGAAACGCCGTTACCATGCCAGAAGGCGAGCGCCGCACCAAAGAGCGCGAATTTTCCGATCTGAACAAGGATTTCCAAAGAAAACAGCGCGAATTCCGCGAAGATTTGAACCAGCGGCGAAACGAGGAACTGGCTGCGGTGCTGGAACGGGCGAACCGAACGATCAAGGCCATTGCCGAAACGGAGAAATACGACATCATCTTTCAGGAGGCGGTGTACGCCAGTCCCCGCATAGACCTCACCGAGAGGGTGATCAAGGCACTGGAAGACAAGCCGGCAGGGAAATAGTCAGCACCGATGGCTAAGGCCGAGAAAATCCGCCTGGCCGAGATTGTCGAACGCTTCGGCGGGGAAGTGCTTGGCAACCCGAAAACAGCGATCAGCCAGGTGGCGACTTTGCAGAGCGCCGGCTCCTTGCACATCAGTTTTCTTGCTCATAGCAAGTATCGCAAACAGCTTGCCGGCACCGCTGCGGGCGCAGTCATTCTGTCGCAAGCTGACCGGGATCTTACCGATCTGCCGCGCATTGTCTGCGACGATCCCTACCTGTATTTCGCAAAAGTTTCGGCGCTGCTCAATCCGCCGCAGGCGGCGAAGCCCGGAGTGCACAAGACCGCTGTTGTCGAACGCGGCGTGCGTATCCCGGCGACGGCAAGCATTGGCGCCGGGGCCTATATCGGGCGCAGAGTAAAACTCGGCGGCGGGGTAGAGATCGGTCCGGGATGCTACATCGGAGACGATGTAGAGATCGGCGCCGGCAGCCGTCTGCGCGCGCGCGTCGCCGTCTATGCAGGCTGCCGCTTCGGGAAGCGTGCGCTGGTGCATTCCGGCGCGGTGATCGGCGCCGACGGGTTCGGCATTGCGCTGGACTCGGGCAAGTGGCGCAAAATCCCCCAGATCGGACGGGTGGTGATCGGCGACGATGTCGAAATCGGCGCGAACACTTGCATCGACAGGGGCGCACTGGACGACACGGTGATAGAAGACGGGGTCAAACTGGACAATCTGATTCAAGTCGGGCACAACGTGCGCATCGGCGCGCACACCGCAATCGCCGGTTGCACGGGCATTGCCGGCAGTACCCGTATAGGAAAGCACTGCATGATAGGCGGAGCCGCCTCGATTGTCGGGCATCTGGACATTGCGGATCGTGCCGTCATTCTTGCCGGCGCAGTGGTCACGCGTTCGATCACGAAAGCCGGAACCTATGGCGGTCATCCGGCGCAGGACAACTACCGCTGGACCCGTAACGTGGCGCAGTTGCGCCATCTGGACGCGCTGCGCGAACGCGTACGCCGTATCGAGCAACAGCTGCCATCGCCGGAGAAACCAGCTTGAACATCCAAGATATTCTTGACTACTTGCCGCACCGCTACCCGTTCCTCCTGATCGACCGCGTGGTCGAGTGCGATCTGAACAAGCGCATACGCGCGCTGAAGAACGTCAGCGTCAACGAACCCTATTTCAACGGTCATTTTCCCTATTACAAGGTCATGCCGGGCGTGCTTATCGTCGAGGCGATGGCTCAGGCCGCGGCCATCCTGTCGTTTCGCAGCATGGGCATCAAGCCGGACGATAAATCCGTGTATTACTTTGCGGGTATCGACCGGGCGAGATTCAAGAAGCCGGTGATGCCCGGGGACCAATTGATACTCGAAGTCAGCATCGAGCGCACCGTGCGTTCCGTGGTCAAGTACGCCGGGAAGGCCTACGTCGACGACGCGCTCGTCGCGGAGGCGGAACTGCTTTGCACCCTCCGACCGATCTGATGATCCATCCCAGCGCAATCGTTCACCCTCGCGCGCAGTTGGGAGCGAACGTCGCCGTCGGGGCCTACAGCGTGATCGGCGAGCATGTCGCGATCGGCGCCGATTCCTGGGTAGGTCCGCATGTGGTGATCGAAGGGCGCACGCGTATCGGGGCGCAGAACAGGATTTTTCAGTTCTGCTCGCTGGGAGCCGCGCCACAGGACAAGAAATACGCCGGCGAGCCGACCGAATTGAACATCGGCGAGCGCAACACCATACGCGAGTTTTGCAGCATCAACTGCGGCACGGCGCAGGACGCCGGGGTGACGCGCCTGGGCGACGACAACTGGATCATGGCGTCCGTGCACATCGCGCACGACTGCCAGGTGGGCAATTTCACGCAGTTCGCCAACAATGCGACGCTGGCCGGGCACGTGCACGTCGGCGACTACGCGATACTCGGCGGCTTCACCGGCGTGCACCAGTTCGTGCATATCGGTGCGCACAGCTTCACCGCGATAGCGACGGTGCTGGTACACGATCTGCCACCCTACGTCATGGCGGCGGGCGACACGGCGAAGGCCTACGGCATCAACGTCGAAGGGCTGCGCCGGCGCGGCTACTCCGCAGATTCGCTGGCAGCGATCAAGCGCGCGTACAAGACGCTCTACAAGTCCGGCCTGACGCTGGATCAGGCGAAGGCACAACTCGCTGAGCAGGCCGGGAGTTGTCCCGAAATCGCGCTGCTCGCCGGGTTTCTGCAGAACTCCACCCGCGGGATCGTGCGCTGACGTGACCGCGGGGCCGCTCACCATAGGCATCGTCGCCGGGGAGGCGTCGGGCGACATGTTAGGGGCGCATTTGATGGCGGCGCTGCGCGCGCACCTGCCGCACGCGCGCTTCATCGGCATCGGCGGGCCCAAGATGCAATCCGAAGGCCTGGATTCCCTGTTTCCTATGGAACGTCTGGCGGTGCGCGGCTATGCCGAAGTGCTGCGCCATTACCCCGGCCTCCTCTGGATGCGGCGCAGACTGCGCCGGCAGCTGATAGCCGCGCGCCTGCAGTTGTTCATCGGCGTGGATGCGCCGGATTTCAATCTGGGCCTGGAAGCGGGCCTCAAGCGCGCTGGCACGCCGGTCGTGCACTACGTCAGCCCCTCCATCTGGGCTTGGCGCGGCGGCCGCATAGGCACGATCGGGCGCTCGGTCGACCACGTGCTGACCCTGTTTCCGTTCGAACAGACGATTTACCGCAAGGCGGGGATTCCCTCGACCTATGTCGGCCACCCGCTGGCAGATATTATTCCGGAGCAAGATCAGACCGCAAGCACGCGGGTCGCGCTCAGAATCGCCGCCGAGCGCAAGGTGATCGCGATGCTGCCGGGCAGTCGCCAATCGGAACTGCGCTACATGGCGGATACCTTCATTGCGACGGCAAAGCTGATGGCGCAAAAGATGGACAAGCCGCTGTTCCTGGTTCCGCTGGTGAGTCGCGAAACGCGCGAGATGTTCGAGGCTGCCCTGTACCGGGCCGATGCGGCGGAACTGCCGTTGACCATCCTTTTCGGCCACGCGCGCGACGCGCTAGCCGCCTGCGACGTCGCGCTGGTCGCCAGCGGTACGGCAACGCTGGAGGCCGCGCTGCTGAAGAAGCCCATGGTCATTGCCTACAAAATGGCGGGGACCAGCTATCAATTGATGCGGCGCATGGGCTACCTGCCCTATGTGGGCCTGCCCAATATCCTGGCAGGAGAATTCGTGGTGCCCGAATTGATGCAGGACGACGCCACGCCGGAAAATCTGGCGCAGGCGCTGCTCAATGCGCTGAACGATACCGTGGTGCGCGAGCGTATCCCCGTGCGCTTTTCCGCCATCCATCGCGAACTCAGGCGCAATACCGCGGAGCAGGCCGCCAGGGCCTTGCTGCCCATCCTGGCGGGTGCAAGCCGATGAGCGGCAGCGCGTGAACCTGGTATGCGGAGTAGACGAAGCGGGGCGGGGACCGCTGGCGGGTCCGGTCTACGCCGCCGCGGTGATCCTGGATCCGGCGCAAGCCATCGCGGGATTGGCCGATTCGAAGGCGCTGTCGCCGTCCCGGCGGCTGGAGTTGGCGCAGCAGATACGGCGCTGCGCGTGCGCCTGGGCGGTCGCGTCGGCTTCGGTGGCGGAGATCGACGCGATGAACATTCTGCAGGCGAGCCTGCTCGCCATGCGGCGAGCGGTGGAACAACTGGGCGTCGCGCCGGATGAGGTTCTGGTCGACGGAAATCAGTGTCCGCGCATAGCTTATCCGGTAAGAGCCATCGTCAGGGGTGACAGCACCGTGCAGGCCATCTCGGCGGCCTCCATCCTGGCCAAGACGGAGCGCGACGCGGAAATGCTGCGCCTGCACCGTTTGTACCCGCTGTACGGCCTGGATAGGCACAAGGGTTATCCCACGCCAGCGCACCTCGCCGCGTTGAAGCAGCATGGCGTGCTCGAAATCCACCGCCGCAGCTACGCGCCGATTCGCAGGTTGCTGGACCTATGAACGAAGCCGAACTCACCCTGATCCGATCGCGCGACAATCCGCGCTACAAGCGGCTGCGCCTGCTCGCCGGTTCCACGCGCGAGCGGCGAAAAGCGGGCCTGGCGCTGCTGGACGGCGCCCACCTGATCGCCGCCTGCCGCGCCAGCGGCGGCGTGCCTGAGCAATTGATCATGAGCCAGAGCGGAACCTCCAACCCTGAAGTCGCCGCTCTTGCCGCGGGCGTCTCGGGGAAGGGCCGGCTGGTACTGGCGGACGCCCTGTTCAACGATATCGCGCAGGTGGCTACGCCGACCGGCATCATCGCGCTGATACAGACGCCCAGGCCAGGCCCGCTTCCTGCGGCGATAGACCGCTGCGTGATGCTGGACAATATCCAGGATGCGGGCAACCTCGGTTCCATCCTGCGCAGCGCGGCGGCGGCGGGCCTGCGCATGGTACTGCTTTCCCAAGGTTGTGCCTTTCCCTGGTCGCCCAAGGTGCTGCGCGCCGGCATGGGCGCCCATTTCAGTCTCGACATATTCGACAATGTCGATCTGACGGCCATCGCGCCGCGGCTTTCGGGTCAATTGATCTGCACCAGCGGCAATGCCGCCAAATCGATCTACCAGGCCGATTTGCGCGGCCCGCTCGCTTGGGTGTTCGGTAACGAAGGGGCAGGGGTGAAGGCAGAATTAATCGCTGCCGCGACGGAACAATTGCGCATTCCCATGCCCGGCAAGACCGAATCGCTCAACGTGGCCGCCGCCGCGGCGATCTGCCTGTTCGAACAATTGCGCCAGAATTCCCTTTAGTCCTTGCTCTTCGAGCGCATCAGGCGCTGCTTTTCCCGGTCCCAATCGCGCTTTTTCTCGGTCTCGCGCTTGTCGTGCTGCTTCTTGCCCCGGGCAAGGCCGATTTCGATTTTTATCCGGCCGTTCTTGTAGTGCATGTCCAGCGGCACCAGCGTGTAGCCGGCGCGCTCGACCTTGCCTATCAGGTGCTGGATCTCCTCCTGGTGCAGCAGCAGCTTGCGCGTGCGCACCGGGTCCGGGTTGATGTGGGTGGAGGCGGTCGGCAGGGCGCTGATATGGCCGCCGACCATGTAGATCTCGGCTCCGCGGATGAGCACGTAGGCGTCTTTCAGCTGCACCCGGCCGGAGCGGATGGCCTTTGCCTCCCAACCTTCCAGCACCAGGCCGGCTTCATAGCGCTCCTCTATGAAATAGTCGTGGAAGGCTTTCTTGTTCTGTGCGATCGTCATGGGTGCAGTATTGGTACAATCAGGCAATTCTAACAGTGCGCTGCATATTCATGGCTATAGTGGAAAAATCGGTTCTGATCGGGCACAGCGCGGCGAAGATGTACGCGCTGGTCGCAGACGTGGAGGCCTATCCGCAGTTTCTGCCCTGGTGCAGCGGAGCGGAACTCAAAGTGGTCGACCCGCACAGGGCGGTGGCGACCCTGCATATCAACTACCACGGACTGCGCCAGAATTTCACCACCGAAAATCACATGGATGAGGGGGCGCTCATCGAAATGAACCTGGTCAACGGACCGTTCAAGCATCTGGACGGGTTCTGGCGCTTTGCACCGCTCGCGGAGCAGGCCTGCAAGATCGAATTCCGCCTGAGTTACGAGCTTTCCGGAAAACTGATGGAGAAAATGGCCGGCCCGGTATTCAACCACATCGCGAATACGTTCGTGGAAGTGTTCGTCAAGCGCGCGGTGACCCTCTACGGGTCCTGATCCCGCGATGAGCATTTGCGTCGAGGTGATTTTCGCGCTGCCGCAGCGGCAGGAGCGGGTGGCGCTGGATCTGCCGAACCAGAGCACGGCGCTGGATGCCGTCGCGGCGAGCGGTCTGTCGGAGCGGTTGCCGCAGGGCAACCTTGACCGGGTGGGGATCTGGGGCAAGCCCGTGCCGCCGGACACTCTCCTGCGCGACCGGGACCGGGTGGAGATTTACCGGCCTTTGCTTGCGGATCCGAAGGAAATTCGGCGCGATCGCGCCGCCAATAAGCGCAAGTAAGCCCTGGGGCAGGCGCAGCGGGCGAAGGCGAGCAATGCGCCCGCCTGCGCCCGGACTGCCTCGCTTGCCGGCTTGCGCCTAGTTGCAGACTGAGGCAGCGATCTTTCTCACCCTGGCGATTTCCTGGGCAATCTGCTGGTCGTCAAGAAACACCCGTTCGCCTCTTTCGTCCATGCGCATCTGGCGCCCGCCCAGTTCCAGATTGGCCAGGGAAGCCTTGGCACGCTTGCAGTTCTCTTCTCTTTCGCGTGCCTGGGCCTGCTTCTTCTCCTGTTCCTCCTGCGATTTGGCCGCATCCAACTGGCGCTTGCGGAAAGCCTGTTCCTGCTCGGCTGCCGTCTTGGGGCCGGCTTTGGCGGCATCCTTCTTCTCATCGCCCTTAGGCTCGATCAAGGCGGGCGGGCTGGGCGCGGGGGCGGCCTCGCGCAGCTTTTCGGTCTTGATGTTGCTCGGCGGAGGTTTGTCCGAGTATTGCACCTTGCCGTTCGAATCCACCCATTTGTACAGCTGTGCGGATGCGGGCATAGACAGGCACAGCATCATCCAGATCGCCACCGAAAATCGCTTCATGCGGATGCACCTTCCTAGTTACCCAGCCAGTCGAAAAAATAGCGGCTTTCCGTCTTCGCGTCAATTTACTTCGACGACACTGGGTTTGACGACATCGTGCTCGACGTACGTGGCTTAACGCGCGACCACAGGTTTCGGTTACAGAATCGTCTGCGGCGTGCTGCCAACCGGGCCCCGTTAGGCTACCATGCATTAAAGATGACAAACGAGCTGCGGAGCAAGATCATGACGCAATACGATTACGACCTTTTCACCATAGGCGCAGGCTCGGGCGGCGTGCGTGCGAGCCGCTATGCCGCCCGGCTCGGGGCGCGCGTTGCCGTTGCCGAGGAGCGTTACCTCGGAGGCACCTGCGTCAATGTCGGCTGCATCCCGAAGAAGCTCTTTTCCTATGCAGCCCACTACGGCGAGGACATCGGGCATGCCGAAGGCTATGGCTGGCGCGTTTCGCCGCCCGCGTTCGATTGGCCGACGCTGGTGGCGAACAAAGACCGTGAAATCGAACGCCTGAATGCGGTCTACGCAAGACTTCTCACCGCTGCCGGAGTCACGCTGATCGAGGGGCGCGCTACGCTGCTCGACGAGCACACGGTGGAGATAGGCGGCAAGCGCATCAGCGCACGCTATATTCTGATCGCCACGGGTGGCTGGCCGGTGGTGCCGCCGGTGCCGGGCGCTGAGAATGCGATCAGTTCGAACGAAGCGTTTCATCTCGGCCGGCTGCCGCGCCGGGTGCTGGTGGTGGGCGGAGGCTATATCGCGGTGGAATTCGCCTCGATTTTTCATGGACTCGGCGTGGACACGACTCTGATCTACCGCGGTGAAAGACTGATAAGAGAATTCGATGCCGACCTCGGCGTTTTTCTCGCCGCGCAGATGGAGAACAAAGGCATACGCATCCGGTTTCGCAGCAACATCATGCGCATCGAGCGCGGCGCGCAAGCGGCGCAGGGCGGCGGCCAAGCGTTGCAGGCGACGCTGGACGATGGCGCTTTGCTCGACGCGGATTGCGTCATGTACGCCACGGGCCGCGCGCCGAACACCAGCAATCTGGGCCTGGAGAATGTCAAGCTGAAACTGGCGCAGAACGGCGCGGTCGTGGTCAACGCGGATTTTCAGTCCAGCGTGCCGTCGATTTACGCCGTCGGCGACGTGATCGACCGTGTGCTGCTGACGCCGGTGGCGCTGGCCGAGGGCATGATCGTGGCCGAAAGCCTGTTCGGAAAGGGCGGCCGCAGTCTCGATTACGAGAATATTCCGACCGCGATATTCAGCAATCCCAACGTAGGCACCGTCGGGTTGTCGGAGGCGCAGGCGCGCGAACGTCACGCCGATATCGACGTTTATCGAACCGCATTCGGGTCGTTGCGCCACCAGTTGACGGGCAGCGGCGAAAAGGTGCTCATGAAATTGGTCGTCGACAGGAAGACCGATCGCGTACTGGGGGTGCACATGGTCGGCCCCGATGCCGGGGAAATCATGCAGGGTTTCGCGGTGGCGCTCAAATGCGGCGCCACCAAGAGCCAGTTCGACACCACCATCGGTATCCATCCGACCATCGCGGAGGAATTCGTGACCCTGCGCGAGCCGGTTTGACGAAGAAAGCGCTGCTGCCGCTCTGATACCATATCGAATCTGCGATCAATGATTCAAGCCCGGCAAACAATAGAAAAGGACTGCGATTGAACATGACCTCCGGTTTTCATGAGACACCTGCCGCTCGCGCCGGTCGCGCAAGCGCCGGCTGCAGCCGCGCGCTCATGGCGCTGTGCTGCAGCTTGTTTGCGGCTGCGGCGCAAGCGCAGGCAAAGGCCGAGGAAACTTTTCCCCAAGTCTGGCTCAACCCCGGAATCTACTCATACCACTTCGATTCGAGCAAGGGGCTGCGCAACAACAATATCGGTCTAGGGGCGGAGGTAAGGCTGGCCAACGACCACGCACTGATGGCCGGAACGTTTATCAACAGCAATCGTCAACGGTCGCACTACGCAGCCTATCAGTGGCGCCCGCTGCACTGGAAATGGGCCGGGCTCGATATCGGAGCCGGAATCGCGGTGGGAGGTTTCGACGGCTACCCGAACTATCGCAACGGCGCCTGGTTCCTTGCGCCCTTGCCGATGCTGACGATAGATGGCAAGACCTTTGGCGCCAATCTCAGCGTCATCCCGACCGTGGCAAATCGCTTCGACGGTGCGCTGGCCATTCAGGTCAAGATGCGGGTCTGGTGAGACACGTCCCGTTTCCCTTCCGGCCGTCCGGTCCGGCGAGCGGCGCTTGAGCCTGCTCTGAAGTAGCTGCAAGACTCAGCGGCAGCCGCCCCGCGGCCGGCGGCTGCGCGAGCCTGCTGCTCTATTCCCGCCGCGGAACCTGCGCAGAGCGCGCCGGCAAGGCGCTGGCGCGCCGCTTTGCTTCTCTTGATCAATATCAAACGCCTCGGCCCTGTAGCGCGTAGCTTAGTTGCAGACAGGACAATCCCAGAGGCCCCCATGACTGAAACACCGGACCCGGTTGCGCAGGTCGTTTCGGCAACCATCGCCCGCTATCGGGAAAATCCGCACTATATCCTGCAGATGCTGCGCGAAATCCAGGAAGCATGCGACTGGATCTCTCCCGAGGCGATCGATCGCCTGCAGAGCGAACTGCGCCTGCCGCGGACAAAGATCGAAGGCGTAGCCGGATTCTATGCGTTCCTGTACTCCCAGCCGCGCGGCCGCTACCGCGTCCTGTTCAGCGACAATATTACCGATCGCATGCTGGGTAATATGGAACTGCTCGACTACATGTGCGAACAGCTTTGGGTAGAGCGCGGCAAGACCTCGGAGGACGGCCTGGTGAGCATCGATACCGCCTCCTGCACCGGCATGTGCGACCAGGGGCCTGCATTGCTGGTGAACAACTACGCCATCACCCGTATGACACGCAGCCGGGTGGATGAAATCTGCGAACTGATCCGCGGCAAAGTTCCGCTTGCCGCCTGGCCGGCCGACTATTTCCGTGTGGAAGACCAGGTGGTGCGCAAAGACATTCTGCTCGCCAGCGAGCTCGCGCCCGGAGTTGCGCTTGCCGCGGGGCTCGCCCGCGGGCCTGAGGCGCTGCTGGGCGAGGTCAAGGCGTCGAACCTGCGCGGCCGCGGCGGCGCGGGCTTTGGCACCGGGCTGAAATGGGAGGCCTGCCGCAACGCCCAGGGCAAGGTGCGCTACGTCGTCTGCAACGCCGACGAAGGCGAACCCGGCACGTTCAAGGACCGCGTGCTGCTTACGTCCCACGCGGACGCGGTGTTCGAGGGCATGACGCTGTGCGCGCTGGTTACCGGGGCGAAGCGGGGCATACTCTACCTGCGCGGTGAATATCGCTACCTGCTCGACCGCCTCGCCGCCGTTCTGGCGCGCAGGCGGCAAGGCGGACTGCTGGGCGAATGCATACTGGGGCGGGCCGGCTTCGGCTTCGATATCGAAATCCATCTGGGGGCCGGCGCCTACATCTGCGGCGAAGAGTCGGCACTGATCGAATCGCTGGAAGGCAAGCGCGGAACGCCGCGCAACCGCCCGCCGTTTCCCGTTACGCACGGATATCTGGGCCAGCCGACGGTGGTAAACAATGTCGAAACCTTCGCCGCGTCCTGTCTGATCGCCGAGCGCGGCGGCGCCTGGTACGCAGGCATCGGCACCGCTGCTTCGGCCGGCACCAAGATTCTAAGCGTCTCCGGCGACTGCGCCCGGCCGGGGCTGTACGAGTATCCGTTCGGGGTAAGCGTAAGCGAGGTACTCCAAGCCTGCGGCGCAGCCGATGCGCAGGCGGTACAGGTGAGCGGGCCGTCGGGCATCTGCGTTTGCGCGGCGGAGTTCGATCGGCGCATCGCCTTCGAAGATCTGCCGACGGCCGGCGCGTTCATGGTATTCAACGGCAGCCGGGACATGTTCGAGGTCGCGCGGAATTTCGTTCATTTCTTCGCGCACGAGAGCTGCGGTTTTTGCACTCCGTGCAGGGTGGGCACATCGCTGCTGAAGAAACTCATGGACAAGCTCAACAACGGCCACGGTTCGCCCTACGATCTGGCCGAGATCGAGAAGTTGAACCGTCTCCTGCAGTCCATGAGCCACTGCGGGCTGGGCCATTCGGCGTGCAATCCGGTGCTCGATACCATCGCCAAGTTCCGCCCTGCGTACGACAAGCGCCTGCAGCACAAGGAGTTTGAGCCTGCATTCGACCTGGACCGGGCCTTGCGAAAAGCGCGGCAGATGACCGGGCGCGACGATGCCGGTGCGCACTTCGCCGCCGACTCGGGGAGGGCGACATGAGCAGGGAGCAGGGGCCCCATGTAATGGGGATGCGACCGACCGCGATTGGCGCCGACCGCCGACAGTGGCTGCGCTGGAGTTGTAACAAGGGAACGGAGGCGGCGAAATGAGCGCGACTTTCACTCTTGACGGCAAGGACATCCCGTTTGCCAAAGGGCAGACCGTCATGCAGGCGGCACTGGACGCCGGCGTTTACATACCGCACCTGTGCTATCACCCGGAATTCAAGCCACACGGATCGTGCAAGCTGTGCACGGTCAAGGTCGACGGGCGCCAGATCGCGTCCTGCACCACGCTGGCGCAAGCCGGGATGGAAGTGGAAAGCGACACCGAGGCGCTGAATGACCAACGCCGGATGCTGACGCAGATGCTGTTCGTGGAGGGCAATCATTTCTGCCCGTCCTGCGAAAAGAGCGGCGATTGCACGCTGCAGGCCACCGCCTATCAGCTCGGGATGATGTCGACGCACTTCGTTCCCTTCTTTCCGAGCCGGCCGCTGGACGCGTCTCATCCGGACCTGCTGCTTGATTTCAACCGCTGCATATTGTGTTCTCTCTGCGTGCGCGCCAGCCGCGACGTGGACAGGAAGAACGCGTTTGCGCTCTCCGGTCGGGGCATAGGCACGCATCTGATCGTCAACGCAAAGTCCGGCCGGCTCGCCGATACCGATGTTACGCTGCAGGACAAGGCGGTTCAGGTGTGTCCGGTGGGCGTGATTCTCAGAAAGGACAGGGGGTTCGCGGTTCCGATCGGCAAGCGGACTTTCGATCTCAAGCCCATCTCGGGCTATGTAGATGCGGACGCCCCGGCCGCGAAGGACCGACCATGAATACCGTTGCGAAACGCAAACTCAAAGTTGCCACGACCTCGCTGGCAGGCTGCTTCGGCTGTCACATGTCCCTGCTCGATATCGACGAAAGGTTGTTCGACCTGCTCGAGTTGATCGAGTTCGACCGTACGCCGCTGACCGACATCAAGGTGCTGGGCGCCTGCGATATCGGCTTGATCGAGGGGGGCTTGTGCAACGGGGAGAATGTGCACGTGCTGCGCGAGTTCCGCCGGCAGTGCAAGACGCTGATTGCGGTCGGCGCCTGCGCCATCAACGGCGGTCTGCCGGCGCAGCGCAATCATCTGAATCTGCAGCTGATACTGGAAGAGGTGTATCACACCAACATGGGCCTTGCAAACGGCATGATCCCCAACGATCCCGAGCTGCCCCTGCCGCTGGCCAAGGTGCGCCCCTTGCACGAGGCGGTGAAGGTCGACTACTTCATTCCGGGCTGCCCGCCTTCTGCGGATGCAATCTGGAAGGTGCTCAACGACCTGATCGCCGGGCGTGAACCGGCGCTGGGGCACGGCCTGATCCAATACGACTGAAAGTCCCAAAAGATGAGCTACCAGCTGGAAACCGCCGAGAACCGTGAAGCCTTGCGCCGGGTCGCGATCGATACCGTGTCGCGCGTCGAAGGCCACGGCAAGGTGACGCTCTTGCTCGACGAGCGCAACCAGGTGCGCGAGGTCCGCCTGCACATTGTCGAGTTTCGCGGCTTCGAGCGCTTCATCCAGGGCCGGCCCTATTGGGAGGTGCCGGTGATGGTGCAGCGCCTGTGCGGCATCTGTCCGGTAAGCCACCACCTCGCTGCGTCGAAGGCGCTCGACCAGGTAGTGGGGGCGGCCCGGCTCTCGCCGACGGCGGAGAAACTGCGACGGCTCATGCACTACGGCCAGATGCTGCAGTCGCACGCGCTGCATTTCTTTTATCTCGGTGCGCCCGACCTGCTGTTCGGCTTCGACAGCGACTTGGCCAAGCGCAACATCGTCGGCGTCGCGCAGGCGCATCCTGAAACAGCGAGGCGCGGCGTGCTGCTGCGCAAGTTCGGGCAGGAAGTGATACGCATCACCGCCGGCAAGCGCGTGCACGGCACCGGGTCCATCCCGGGCGGCGTGAACAAGGCGGTGACGCGGGAAGAGCGCGACCTGCTGTTGAAGGACATCTATCAGATCGTGGGCTGGAGCCGGGATGCGGTGCATCTGATCAAGAAACTGCACGCGCAGAATCCCGGGCTGTACAACAGCTTCGGCATCTGCCGGTCGAACCTGATGTCACTGGTCGGGGCGAACGGGGATCTGGATTTCTATCACGGCAGCCTGCGCGCTCGCGACGCCAATGGCGGCATCCTGTTCGACGGCGTCGATTACCGGGGCTATTCCAAGTACGTGCAGGAAGAAGTCAAACCCTGGAGCTACATGAAATTCCCGTTCTTCTCCGCCCTCGGAAAGGAGAACGGTTGGTACAAAGTCGGGCCACTGGCCCGGGTGCAAAACTGCGATCACATTCCGACGCCGCTGGCGGAGGTCGAGAGGCGCGAATTCGTCGACTACTGCGGCGGCGCGCCCATGCACGCGCCGCTCGCCTATCACTGGACACGCATGATCGAAATGCTGCATGCGGCGGAAGCGCTCAAGGACCTGCTGCATGACGACGATATCCTGGGGGTCGACCTGGCCCATACCGGGGAGCGCGCCACCGAGGGCGTGGGCGTGATCGAGGCGCCGCGCGGGACGCTGATCCACCACTACCGCGTCGACGAGGACGATCTGGTGACCATGTGCAACCTGATCGTATCCACCACGCACAACAACCAGGCGATGAACGA
>CAYNVY010000004.1:0-61186 GCA_964400745.1 uncultured Enterobacteriaceae bacterium
TGATCGAGCAGGAATACGGCGAGCGCATCGTCGAAGTGCAGCAGGACGTCAGCGCTGTTGCAATGACTGTAGCCGAAGCCAAGTTGCTGGGCACTCGTGCGCGCACACCGGCACTGCGCATCGTTCGCTATTACCTTGCCAGCAATGACCGCCTGCTGTCGGCGTCGATCAATACCTACCCTGCCGACCGCTTCCACTTCTCTACGCACTGGCGCCTGGAATGGGGCAAGGCACCGGCGGAGTAAGCTTGTCGCAGGGCCGTTTCGGAAATTCCGTCACGGTCGCTGATCCAGCGGAACATCAGGGCTAGTCCCCGGAGGGGCTTTCCCCCTCAAGGGCGGATCGCGACCTCCATGAACGAGACCACGGGTATGTCCAGCATTTCGCGCAGCTCGACCAGGCCGGGGTCGAAGGAATTGGCCAGCACGAAGGCGTCGTAGCCGCCTTCGCGGCGAATCCGCAGTCCGTGGTCGATGACTTCGCGCACGTCGTAGTTCATGAACAGCCGGAATTGGTCGGCCAGGGCGCCGCTGCTGGTGCCGTGCACCTCGACCGTGGTGCCGGGCGCCTTGGCGCGATCAGCCAGCCCCTGGCATGCAGCCAGGAAGTGATTCATGCCGGTCTCCGAGGAGACGAGCTGGTACCAAAGCCGCATGGTCCGGTTCCTTTTAAGGGGCGCAGCGCATGTCAGACATCTTTCGCCAAGCCTGCGGCCACGCAGGCATCGCGTCCGGCAATGCGCCCGAATACCGCGCCGCGCAGGACTGAAGTCGCCCCGGTATAGACCTGGTAGTACAGGCCGGCGGCCTCGCCTGCCGCATACAAACCCGGGATCGGGCGCCCGTCGTTGTCGATCACTTGCGCGCGCTTGTTGGTTTTCACCCCGCCGTAGGTGAAGCAGTTTCCGGCGATGATCGGATATGCGTAGAAAGGCGGCGCGTCGATAGGACGCGACCAGTTCGATTTTTTCGGCTCCAGGCCAGAAGTGGAAAGCCCGTCCGGCGCGAGGGGGGAAAAGGGTCCCTTCCCGCACGCGCTGTTGTACGCCGTAATCGTCCTTTCCAGCCCCTCGGCGGAGATGCCGCAGGCAGCCGCAATCCCCGCGACGCTGCCGGCCTGCATGGCGGGGTGGTCGGTGCGTATGCTCTTCTTCCAGTTCGGGACGTCGTCGATGCGGCTGTCGAAGATGACATACGCGATGCCCTCGGGCTGGTCCTTGATCGCGCGCGTAATGTGATCGTAGTTGACGTCGACAGGACCGGGCGCCTCGTCCACGAAGCGCATGCCGTGAATGTTGACCAGCACGCCATAGGGAAAATTCATGACCAGCGCCTCGGCCAGAGTCGACCTCGGGTCAAGCGGTTCGGCATGGAAGGAGCTGAAGTCGCCCGCGGGCGCCGCGCCCGCGCCCAAGGCCATGCGAATGCCGTCACCTTTGTTGTAATAGCCGCCGCGCGCGACCGGCCGGATGAATTTGGCGGAGCCGCCCATGTACTGGGTGAGCATTTCCGGGTTGCCCTCGTACCCGCCCGAGGCGAGCATGACCGACCTGGCTTTCAGCGTGAGATATTGGCCTGCGTTTCCCGTCGCCTTGATCCGCAGACTTGCGTCCGTGTCGTCGCGCGACAGCCGGGTCGCCGTCGTCTCGTACAGGATGCGCACGCCGCCCTTGAGCGCGTGCGCGCGCAGCGCTTCGATCAGCGCGAGGCCGCCGCCAACCGGCATCAGTCGCGGCGCAGCCGCGGTGACGAAGTACGTCGGCAGCGCTTCGAAACGTATCCCGAACGTCTTCAGCCACTGTATCGTCGGTCCGGCCTGGCTCGCGAGCGTCGAAACCAGTTCCGGGTCCGGCATGCCGTGCGCCTTGACATAAGGCGGCCAGTTCTCATAGGGCGACGCAGCATGCCGAATCACGTTGGGATCGATGTTGTGGCCCGCATTCGTAACCAGCAATTCCTCGAAATCGTCGCTGACCTCGTGCTCGCTCTTCATGCGCAGGTAGGCCTCGGTCCAGCGCGTGTTCCCGCCGAAATCGTCCTCTGCGGCCCGTTCGAGCACGGCCACTTTCGCGCCGCCCTGCATCGCCGAAACCGCGGTGGAAAGTCCGGCGATGCCGCAGCCCACGACGATCAGGTCAAACGACAGCTCGGTTCCGCATTCAGGCGTCATGGTCGCTCCCGCTCAGTACTTGCGAATGAAGGGGTCTGGCATGTCGAGGTCGCTGCTGATCCACACGCTTTTGACCTCCAGAAACTCTTTCACCGCGTCCATGCCGCCTTCGCGGCCGATGCCGCTGTTCTTGTATCCGCCGAAGGGCGTGGTAAAGCTGGTGGAACGATAGTTGTTGATCCACACGGTGCCGGCTTTTAATTTCTCCGACATCAGCATCGCCCGGTGCAGGCTCTTGGTCCAGACGCCGGCCGCGAGTCCGAAGCGGATGTCGTTGCCGATGCGGATCGCGTCGTTCTCGTCCTTGAACTTCAGCACCGACAGCACCGGGCCGAACACTTCTTCCTGAGCGATGCGCATGTCGTTCGTGACGTTCGTGAAAATCGTCGGTTCGACAAACTGGCCCGCGCCGTACTCCGGGCCCTTGGGCGTATTGCCGCCGAAGACGCATTTCGCTCCTTCCGCCTTGGCGATGCCGATGTAGCTTACCACCTTGTCGAATTGCGGCCTTGTCGCGACCGGTCCGACCTGGACATCGGGCCTTGCCGGATCGCCGAGCTTGGCATTGCGCGTGATCGCTATCAGGCGTTCGACAAATTCGTCATGGATGCTCTCCTGCAGCAGCAGCCGCGAGCCGGCCATGCAGGTCTGCCCTCCGGCGGAAAAAATGCCGGTAATCACGCCGTTGGCGGCGCGCACTAGATCCGCATCGTCGAAAACGATGTTGGGCGATTTGCCGCCGAGCTCGAGGGTCACCCGCTTGAAATGCTCTGCCGCGAGCACGTTGACTTTGCGTCCGCCCTCGTCGCCGCCGGTAAACGCGATCATCGCGACCTTGGGATGAACGACCAGCGGTTCCCCCACGTCCTTGCCGAACCCGGTGACGACGTTGAATACGCCGGGCGGGAATCCGGCCTCGACGAACAGCTTGGCAAGCTCCAGCAGCGACACCGAGGTGTGCTCGGAGGGTTTCGCCACGATGGTGTTTCCCGCGGCAAGCGCGGGCGCCGCCTTCCACGCAGTCAAGAGGAGCGAGGAATTCCACGGCGTGATCGTGCCGACGACGCCGATGGGCTCCAGCCGCGTGTAGTTGAACACTTTCGGCTTGTCCATCGGGATTACGGCGCCCTGGATCTTGTCCGCGAGCCCGGCGTAGTAGTAGAAGTACTTGGCCACGTAACCGACCTGGCCGCGAACCTCGCTGCGCAGCTTGCCGTTGTCGCGCGCCTCGGCTTCGGTCAGGGAATCGAGGTTCTTCTCGATCAGCGCGGCGAGCTTGAGCAGCAGCATGCCGCGATTCGTCGCCGACAGCTGCGACCAGGGGCCTTCGAGCGCCTGCGCCGCTGCCTGCACCGCGCGGTCCACATCCTTCGCGTTGCCGCGCGGAATCAGCGCCCAGGGCAAGCCGGAATACGGGTCTAGCGATTCGAAGCATTCGCCCGAGCTAGAGTCGACCCACTCATTGCCGATAAATAATTTGTAGCGGTTGATCGCCTGGTCGGCAGCCTTGCTTTGCGCGCTCATATTGGCCTCGGGTGACTTGGGAACTGGGTATAGGCGAAGCAGCGAACCCGCCGCCTCGCACCAGGTTCACATTGTCATCGCAGCCGCCGATTTCTTCAAACGACAATTTCTAAAGGCTTTGTGAGCGTTTGGCACCGTCTCTCCTTCGGGGGATATCTTTGCCGCCGCGGCGCGCGCCGGCGCCCTGCCCCCCGCGTTCCTGCAGGTAGCGTGCGGCCTCGGACTCCAGCCAGGAGACAAAGACATTCAGCGGCCATTGATCATGCTTTTGCTCGGGGTAGACGACGCAATAGGTCTTGTCGGCGGACACGTGGCCGGCATAGGGCATGACCAGCGTGCCGTCGCGCAACTCGTCGACCACGTACAGCTTTGGCACCAGCGCCATGCCCAGGCCCGCGCGCGCCGCCTCTATCACCATCGAAAACAGGTCATACCTTGGGCCGGCCATCGGATTGACGCCGTCCTCGCCTACGCAGTCCCACCATTTCTTCCATTCGTCCGAGCGCCCGCGCTTGTGCAGGAGCGTGAGGTTCCTGAGGTCGGACGCCTTGGCCGCGCCGCCGGGAGGGAGCAACCCGGGAACGCACACGGTCACCAGCTCTTCCGCGAACAGAATCTTCTTCATCATGCCGGCCCACGCCGGATGGTCGTAATGAATCGCCGCGTCGAATGCGCTGTCGGCGAACAGGAATGGCTCCGGTCGCTCGCTCAGGTTGACGGTAATGCCGGGATTGCTCGCGTGGAATTTGGGCAGGCGCGGAATGATCCACCTGTTCGTGAATGTGGGGATCACTGCCAGTTCCAGCACGCCGCTTTCCGGGCGCCCGATGAGGCTCAAGGTATCCTTCTCGATGCGCGCCAGGCTCGCCGCGACCTGCTCCGAGTACAGACGCGCCGCGTCCGTAAGGTGCACGCGATTCTTGACGCGCGCAAACAGCACCACCCCGAGGTACTCCTCGAGCCGCGCAATCTTCCGGCTGACCGCGCCTTCGGTCATGTGCAGTTCTTCCGCCGCCCTGGAAAAGCTTCCGTGCCGCGCCGCAGCCTCGAATGCGAGTAGCGAACCGGTGCTAGGCATCTTGCGTTTCAAGTCCGTATCTCCTTTCGTTGAGAAGGCGATATCAGCGACGCGGCGCTTTCCAATATTGCGCCGTAAAATCGACCATATCCTCTATCATTATGCGGTGAAACTGAAATTCAATCGCCTTTCAGAAACGGGAGCAACAATACAATCCATCCTCCCAGGGCTGGCGGTCGCGCTGTTGGCGTTCGCGCCCCAGTTTGCGGCGGCCGACTATCCGGAAAAGCCGATACGCTTCATCGTGCCCTACGCCGCCGGCGGCACCACCGATCTCCTGTCGCGCGCGATCGCGCAAGAGCTGTCTGAGGCCTGGGCCAGGGCGTGATGCCGGACAATCGTCCGGGCGCGGGTGGCAACATCGGCGCCGAAATCGCAGCCAAGTCGCCGCCGGACGGCTACACGCTGCTGATGGCGCCGGCGATGCCCGATGTGCCGACCATGTCCGAATCCGGCCTGCCCGGGTTCGACGCCACGGCCTGGTACTCCATCGTCGTGCCCGCCGGGACACCCGCACCCATCATCGCCCGCCTGAATACGGAACTGGTGAAAATCCTCAAGTCACCGGACATACGCGATCGGCTGATCAGCGAAGGCGCCGATGTCGAGACCAGCACTCCGGAGGAACTCACCGCCTTCGTCCGCACCGAGATTCCGAAGTGGGCCAAAGCGGTGAAGGAATCCGGCACCAAGCTGGATTGAGTCGGTCGACTGGGTCGGTCGACTGACTCTTTCGACCGAGTCGTTCGATTGGGTCGGTCGACTGACTTCGTCGTCCGAGTCGGCCGGGCTGCTTCCCCGCTCGCGGCCCGATCTGCCGCGGCGGAGCCGCCCGTTGCCGCTCAATATTCGAACTTGACGTTTTTCTTCTTGAGGGTCGCGATCGTTTCGATGTTCCAGGTCATGCCCGCTTTCAGCACCTCGGCATACTCGCTGGAGTTCGCAGGATAGGGGTCCAGCCCCATGTTGATCAGTGCATCGCGGAATTCGGGCTGCGCGACATAGCGCGAAATTTCGGCCGAGAGCTTGTCGATAATCGGCTTCGGTGTCCCCGCAGGCGCGATGATGCCGTAGGGCGCGCGCTTCTGGCCGTAGAATCCGGGCAGCCCGGCCTCGTCGAAAGTAGGCAAGTCGGGCAGCAAGGGCGAGCGCTTCTTGCCCGTGGTCGCCAGGGCTTTGACCCGGCCCGATTTGATATAGGGCGCGCCGGTCGCGGTGGTCGCGAAATACATGTCCACCTCCCCGCCCAGAAGCCCGGTAAGCGCCGGCCCGGCGCCTTTGTAGGGAATGTGCTGCGTGTTGATCCCGGCCGAGAGGTTCAGCACTTCGCTCGCCAGATGCTGCGAGCCGCCGATGGCCGGCGTGGCGTAGTTCAGCTTGCCGGGCCGGGCTTTGGCATAGGCGATGAATTCTTCCAGACTGTTCACCGGCACCGAGGGATGCAGCAGCAGGATGAGTTCGGTCGCCGCGATGGTGGCGACCGGCGTGAAGTCCTTGATCGGATCGTAGGGCGCCTTGAGCAGCAGCGGCGCGAGCACGTGGACGCTATCGACCACCATGAGGCTGTAGCCGTCGGGCGCGGACTTGGCCAGGGCCTCGGTGCCGATGATGGTTCCCCCGCCCGGGCGATTGTCCACGATCACCTGCTGGCCCCAGCTCTCGGTCAACTTCTGTCCGATCAGGCGCGCGACCAGACTCGTCGTGCCGCCCGCGGCGTAGCCGGTGATGAGACGTATCGGCTTGTTCGGGTAGTCCGTCTGCGCGTTCGCCGACGCGGCCAATACCGCGAGCGCAGTCAAAGCCAGTACGCGCAACGCCGCGCTGAAATAGTGGGTCATGAAATCGTCTCCGCTCAAGTTGGGTGTATTCGATGACAGGCGCCGGCGTCCTGTGCGCTTATCGGCCAGGAAAACTATAGCACCCGCGAATCCATGCAGGGCGCGCGGTCGTGCAGCGAACTCTTTTCGCCTTGCGCGTTGGCGAAGCGCGCCACCGCCTCGCACAGGTCTTCGACCGTGTTGGGCTTGTATATCAGCTCGCGTATGCCGGCGGCGGGCGCCTTGGCGCGCAGTTCCTCGGTGATGTAACCGGAGGCCATCACCACCGGCAGATCCGGCCGTATCTCCTTCAGCGCTTGCGCCACCTCCAGCCCGGACATGCCCGGCATGTAGTAGTCGGTCACTGCGAGATCGAACTGAGCGGGGTCGGCCCGCACCGCCGCTAGCGCCTTGCGCGGCTCGGTGTAGCCGCTCACGCGATAGCCCTGGCGCTCCAGCAGGCGCTTCATCAGGAAGATGATGGCCTCCTCGTCGTCCAGATAGAGCACGTGCTTACCTTGACCGCCGACCGAAGACCGACCAGGGTCGGGCTCCGCGACCTCCGCCACCGGCGCCTCGACCGCCGGAAAATAAATGCAGAAGGTGCTGCCTTTGCCGGGTACGCTCTCGACCTCTATAACCGCCTCGTGCGACCGCACGATGCCATATACCACCGACAGACCCAGCCCCGTCCCCGCCCCTCTCGGCCTGGTGGTAAAGAACGGCTCGAAGATGCGCGAGCGCGTCGCCGCGTCCATGCCCGGTCCGTTATCGCTGACGCAAAGCCGCGCGTAGCGGCCGGGACGAAGATCGCCGTTCGCCTCCGCCTGCTCCCACGCGTCCAGGCGGATATCGATCACGCCCGGCCGTTCCTGATCCCGCACCGCCTGCAGGGCGTTGCTGCACAGATTGAGCAATATCTGCTTTAGCTGGGTCGCATCGGCCAGCACCGGGGGAGTGTCTGCCTCGCAACTCACGTTCAGGCTGATCATCGCGGGCAGCGTGGCGCGCACCAGCCGTGCCGACTCCACCACCACCAGCGCCGTCGACATCACCTTGCGTTCCAGCTTCTGCCTCCGGCCGAACGCGAGTATCTGCTGCACCAGATCCTTTGCCCGGCGGCCCGCCTTGGCAATTTCCTCCAGACTGACCAGCGCGTCGTGCCCCGGCCCCAGGTCCTGGCGCGCCAATTCCACATTCCCCATGATCGCCGCCAGCGCATTGTTGAAGTCGTGCGCCACGCCTCCGGCCAGCGTACCCAGCGCCTCCATCTTCTGCGACTCGCGCAACTGCGCTTCCAGCGCTTCGCGGGCATCTTCGAACTGCTTGCGCTCGGTGATGTCCTGCAAGGTACCGAACAACCTGACGGCTTTGCCGTTTTGGGTCACGGCATCGCACTGGATGCGCACCCAGACGCGCCGCCCCGTCCCGGTGGTCAATGGCAGTTCCAGATCCCAGGGGCTTGCGTTTGCAATCCCGGCTTGCACCGCAGCCTGCACGGCACGCCGGTCCTGCGGGTCGAACAGGTCTATCCAGGTATCGAAGCCAGGCGCGACGGACGCATCGAGATCCAGAATGCGGCAGGCCTCCGGCGATAGAACGTGTTGCATGCCCTCCAGATCCAAGGTCCATCCGCCGACTTTGGCCAGCCTGCCCGTGCGTCCCAATTGCTCGGCCTGATCGCGCAGCTGCGCTTCGTTGGCACGTGTTTGGACCCACATCTTGGCGCCAAACGCCATGAGCAGGGAAATCAGCAGACCGAAGACGCAGTTGATTGAAAGGAGCAGCGGGTCGCCCCATCCCCGCTCCGGCGCAACGCTCAGCGTCCAGCTCGCATTGGGCACGCTCAGCGTCTCGGCCACGGGATTGATCAACGGCGCCGGCGAAGATGCGGCAATGGTCTGCTTCTGTCCCGTGTCCGGATGCGTGCGCCACAATTCGTAGCTCAGTCCTTGTCTTGGCAACTCGGCGAGCCCTGCCGATGCCAGCACATCCGGAAAACGCATCAATACGGCCGTGAAACCCCAGAACGACGATCTATCCTTGGTCTCGCCAAAAAATACCGGCAAGCGTCCGGCGGCTCCCAGTCCGCCTTGAACCAGACTGAAGGGTCCGGCGAGCGTCAGCTTGCCGGTGTCGCGGGCGAGGAAAGCCTCTTTCGTGCGTGCCGGGTCTTGCAGAAGATCGTGCCCGATGGCCTTTTCATTCCCGGTCAGCGGGGTTGCCTGCCGGACCACGCCGCCTGGGGCCAGAAACAAGCCTGACACGCCCGGGTAAAACGGCAGCATCTCCCCCGCGACGGCTTCGAAGTCGGCGATCTTGCCTCCACCCTGACGCACCATGGCCGCCAGTGCGTAGCTCGCAGACAAGGCGCGCTCGACATTGGACTGGACGGCGTTAGCGTACTGTGCGGTTTGAGTGGAAACACGGGCACGCTCGAGCTGTAGCCGGCGCATCTCCAATTGCCAGATCGCGCCTGCCGCAACAACGACGCTGCACAGAAACACGCCGGCGGCGACCAGCAGTGGTCGGCGCAAGTAAGGGTGGCCGGAATGATGTTTGAAAAGCAATTCACTTGCCTTCAAAATTTAAGAAACCGCCTATGCTCCAAACTGCCGGGCACCAGCGTATTTTACCTCGTCTCGCACCCGCCGGGCGCGACCGTCTTCAGTCCTTCAACGAGTCGATCAAATCCACATACTGCTGCATCGCCTGCTCCTTCGTGGTGCCGGCGATGCCGGCCCAGGCATCGTATTTGGCGCGCCCGATGAAGTCGCCCATGCCGGGGCGCTCGCCTCCCGCATCTCCGCTCGTGCCCTGCTTGTATAGCGCGTAGAGTTGCAACAGGGTATTGTTGTCCGGGCGCTCGGTGAGTTGCTTGGACGACACGACCGCGGCGTCGAATTGTTTCTGCAGATCTGACATGATTTCTCCTGTTTGGGGCCGGTAGCAGGCTGCCCCGCATTTTTGGAACGAATCCTCGTCACTCGATTATAGACGTCTGTTATAGGAGTCTGGCATGCCAGAAGAACGCGAATTGCGCACCGAACTGCTGGCAGCCTGCCTGAGCATGAGCCAACTGGGCCTCAGCAAGGGAACCTCCGGCAACATCAGCGTGCGCTGCGGCGACGGCTTTCTCATTACGCCCACAGGCATCGCCTATGACAAGATGACGCCGGAACATGTGGTGATGATGAACTGGGACGCGACCTACTCGGGCGACGTCCTGCCCTCGAGCGAGTGGCGCTTTCATCGCGACGTCCTGTTCGCGCGCCCGGAACTGAACGCCGTCGTTCACACGCATTCGACCCATGCCACCGCCGTGAGCATGCTGCACCGGGACATCCCGGCGATTCACTACATGATCGCCAGCGCCGGCGGAGCGAACATCCGCTGCGCGCCCTACCAGCTATTCGGCAGCCAGGAACTCGCTGCTGCCGTGGTGACAGCCCTGCAGGGGCGCCGCGCCTGCCTCATGGCCCATCACGGCGTGGTGAGCGCGCATGTTTCGATCGCGCAGGCGCTCGCACTGGCCGTCACGGTGGAAGAACTCGCCTGCCAGTACCTGCTCTGCCTGCAGTTCGGCGAGCCACCGCGACTGTCCGACGCGCAGATGGCCGAGGTGCTCGAGAAATTCAAGACCTACGGGCAACAGAGTCCGGGACAGCAGAGTCCGCCGGTGCTGGAGGGCTTGCGCCAGGCGCAATAGCGTCCGGAATCTTCCGACTGCCGTTTTTTTTCCATTCCCGCAAACCCGCTTCTTCCCACCCCGGGAACTCCGGCTTTTTACCACCATGGGAACCCTTTTCCGGCACAATAGTCCAACGCCTGCAAATGCCGCACAAAATGCCGCACATGCAGCCGCAAAAAACTTCTGCGCATTTCCGCACTTAACTGAAAAGGTTGAAATATGAAACGTATCATCCTGTTCCTGGTGACCAATATCGCGGTGATGCTGGTGCTGTCGATTGTCCTATCGGTGCTGGGCCTGGACCGCTTCCTGACGGCAAACGGCATCAACTACCAGGCGCTGCTCGGTTTCTCGCTGGTCGTGGGCTTCGGCGGCTCCATTTTCTCGCTGCTGATTTCCAAGCCGATGGCGAAATGGTCCACCGGCGCGCGCGTCATCGACGGCTCGGAGAGTTCCACAGATTTCTGGTTGGTGCAGACGGTGCACACGCTTGCGGACAAGGCGGGCATCGGCCGTCCCGACGTGGCGGTCTACGAAGGCGAGCCCAACGCCTTCGCCACCGGAGCTTTCAAGAACAGCGCGCTGGTCGCGGTTTCGACCGGATTGCTGCAATCGATGAGCCGGGAGGAAGTCGAGGCGGTGCTCGGGCATGAAATCGGCCACGTGGCCAACGGCGACATGATCACCCTCACCCTGATCCAGGGCGTGGTGAACACCTTCGTCATATTCCTGTCTCGCGTCATCGGCTACTTCGTCGACAAGGTCGTGTTCAAGACCGAGCGCGGCGTGGGCATGGGCTACTACATCACCTCCTTCGTCTGCCAGATCCTGCTGGGCGTTCTCGCCTCCCTGATCGTGGCCTGGTTCTCGCGCCGCCGCGAATTTCGCGCGGATGCCGCTTCGGCACAACTGCTGGGTTCGCCCAAGCCGATGGTCAACGCGCTGGCGCGTCTGGGCGGGCTGACGCCCGGGACGCTGCCGCAGTCGATGGCGGCCAGCGGCATCACCGACAAAGGCGGAATCATGGCCCTGTTCTCTACGCACCCGCCGATCGAAGAGCGCATCGCCGCGCTGAGCCGCGCGCACTGAGGCGGCGTTTCGGCGCGCGCTGAAGCGGCGTTCCCACGCGCACCAGCGGGGCCTTGCGCTTGCGCGCCGTGCAAGCTAGTCCAGGTCTATGCCCACGATATCGTCGGCTTCGAATTCGTCGGGCACCGTGCCATCGCCTATACCGCTGACCATGGCCGCCAGGCTTTCGCTGCGTTTCACGAAATATTCCATGCTGATCGGATCGTAGAACCGCTGGCCTAGTGCAACATCGCAAAACTTGATACGACGACGGGGGGGAGGAGTAGCCATGTAGTCTCGCCTTTGACCGGTATCATCAGAGAATAGGGCCTGGAATTCAGCCAGACCTTTTTCTGACGTCCGGATTGAATCAATCGAATGCGAACCGATATCGCGAACCTATTTCCACCATTTCGCAACAGCCAATTTTAGTTGTTATTCGTCCGGGCGTCTGCGCTTCGATTGGCGGAATCGCCCGATCCGGAAGAATACGTAGGGCACGCACTTCTACATCCATTGGAGAACCCCGCAGTGATCATGACACATCTCAAGCGCGGCATTTCCGCCGTTTTTCTCGCCATCGCAGTCACAGCCTTCCCGGGATGCTCGGCCAACCTGCCCAAGGAGAGCGCCGGGGAGTACCTCGACGACGCCGTCATCACGACCAAGGTCAAGGCTTCCATCGTCGACCAGCCCACCCTGAAAGCAATGGAAATTCACGTCGAGACGCTCAAAGGCGCGGTTCGCCTCAGCGGATACGTCGCGTCCCAAGCGCAAATCGACAAGGCGGGCGCGGTCGCGCGGGGCGTTTCCGGGGTGCGCTCGGTCAAGAACGCGCTGCAACTGAAGCGATAAGCAGCCCCGGCCTGCAACGCCCGGACGGGCGGGGCCAGAATTCGAATACCGCGGCAAATGTCGCGCTGTTTGCCCGATTGCCTGCGCCGCGCTTTGGGCAGAATCCATGGTGCGCCCGTGTTCGCGCAAGTTCGCTTCGTTCCATTCAAACGAAGTCCTGACACAACTGACGCGAGAGAATGAGTCTGATGTCGTGAGCCTGAAGTCGGTACAAGAACCTCAGGGTCTGCACCCGCCGCCAACTGCCGCAAAAACAAGCGCCGGCAATGGCATGCCGCCGGCGTCGGGCAATGTCCCCGATTCCGTGCGCCTGTCCAGCCAGGGCAAGATGTTGTCCAGGATGTCGGAGCTTACGCCGCCGTCGGCCGGGGATGTGCGCAAATTGTCCGAGACCCTGGCGCGCGAACTGACAAGCCTGTTTCGCGCAAACGGCATAGACGCGAAGAGCAAAGTCGTGTTCGAGGTGGATCCGAGTTCGGGAAAAGTGGGAGTCAAGGACAACCGGCAGGACGCCGCAAACATTTCCGAGCTGGTCGCCGCACGTCCGGACATCGGGCGCCAGATCCGGGCGATCGCCGCGCTGAGCACGCATCTGTTCGTGTCCGAGCAGGGAGCCGATTCCCGCCTTGCCAACCGCATGGCGCAAAGCGCGGCGCAGGTGAACGCCTTCCTCACCGCCTACTCCCCGCCCTCCAGCCAGGAGAACGGCGCCCAGACGTTCTCGACACTCCCCGACAAGCGCAGCGGGAGCACGGCCGGCATCAGCCATGCGATCGCCCAGTACACCGCAACGGCGGGCACATCCGCCGCGACCGTGAACATCTCGGTAATCTATTCCGGCGCGCAGATTCAGGTGCATGCGAACGGAACGCCCTGGATCTACTCCAGGGCATGACGCCGTGTGATCGAAAGCGCGCGAATTGGAACTGATGACTCCCGAGAAGGATCACTATTCCGTTCTCGGCGTATCGCCGGGCGCCGAAGACGTCGTCGTCAAGGCGGCATACCGCGCGCTCGCGCAGCGCTACCACCCTGATCGATTCCACGGAATGAAACAACTCGCGCACGCGCGCATGTCCGAACTCAACGAGGCGTATGCCGTCCTGTCCGACCGGCAGGCACGCAAAGCCTATGACCGCAAGCGCAGGGCCAGAACGGACTCCGGCGCGAGCGAATTCGGCGAGACCGAAGCGACGGCTCCGCCGGGCGACGATCCGCTAGAGAAGGACTGGCGCATCGCGCTCAACTACTACCCTGACCTGGCCGCGCTCGAAAAGCGCCTGTCCCGGTTCTCCTGGAAGCTGGCCAATACCTATCGCGCCTACCTGCTGGAGACGAAGCAATTCGACACGCGCGAGGCGCTGGCCGGCCTGATGGAGGACCACTTTCTGCGGACTTACTTCGGCGACGACGAACGATGCCTTGGTTTCGCCAGACGGTTGATCCTCGCCAGTCAGCGCAAGGCCGCGCTTGCGCTCAACGAGACCAGGCGGGTCTTGGGCGACAGCGCCGACATGGGTGCGATCATTGCAAAGATCGGGCGCGATTTCGACCTGCGGCACCTGACCGTGGAGCGCAAGCAGGTTTCCGCCCTCCTCGCCGAAGCGAAGGCCCCCGCCGCGCCTCTGACGTCCTGGGTGCGATTGCTCAGCGAACTCGGGGGCAGGTTCGACTTCGCTCGCAACACCGTTCAGCCCGCAAGCGCGTCCGTGGACAGAGCCTGCAAGGCCGAGTTCGACGGCAAGTCCTTCGACTTTCCTTCGGAATACGAGTTCAAATCGTGGTTCAGGAAGGAAGTGCTGCCGATCGCGGAGCGCCTGGCCGGGACCGGCTAGCCCGAACAGGGCGGCCTGCGATGGCGCGCAGACTCACCCTTTGTACATCTTGACCAAAGTCCACCCGAAAGCGAACGTAGCGGCCAGCCCGTACCATACGTCCCCGCGGAAAATCATATTCACTCCGCCCAGGATCAAGAGCCCGAAGAAGATGACGAGCAGCGCAACCGAGCCGGCGACGCTTTTCGCCGGCATGACCGCGTCCCTGTAATAGGCGAAGGCAAACGGCATCAGGACGATAAATGCCAGCAGGAACGAAACCGCCATCCGCCTATCCGCGAAATTCCCGCTCGCGGCATTTCTCAGCGCCAGCACGACGCAGAGCAAGCCGTTAGACAGGCACAAATGGCCCTTGGCCCGCGGAGAGAGACACGATTTCTTGGCCTGCTGCCGCCCGGTCCGCGGCTCCCCTGGAGCGTCGCTGGCGTCACCGCGGTGATGCGCCGTCGGCCCGGCGTCCGCTTGGACGCCCTCCCCGCCGGTACCCGCCGCGTCTTCGGGCTTTACGGCGCGCTGGCGAGCGCTTTCTGCGGCCATCTCCCGGTCGATCCATTCGTTGTGCATCTTTCGACGAACCGGGTCGGAAAGCACGGCGTAAGCCTCGTTCAGAATCTTCATGATGCGTTCAGCCTCGTCCCGCCCGCCGTCGAACTTGTCCGGGTGGTTCTTCTGGGCGAGACTCTTGTAGGCGGCACGGATTACCACCTCGCTGGCATTGCGGGTAACCTGCAGGTTGTCGTAGTGCGTACGTATCATGGCGGCAGAAATAGTCAGAAGTCGAAAGCATGACCTCTATCGCGAGCTTACTAGCCCCTGCGACCGGTCTTTCTTGCGAATAGCGCTGGAATACGGGCGCTAAGCGCGGGAATCGGCTGAGCCGCAGGCGGCTATGGCGCAAAATGCGGGCATATTCACCCGTGCCGTCAACGGCTTGCGGAATTTCGGGCGCGCTCGATCACAGGCCTCAAGGCGTCGCTCCAGATTCGATTTCCGGTGCTGTTGAGATGAATGCCGTCGCCGACTTGAACCAGCGCCGAGAGCTGTCCGCCGGCGTCCATCAGATCCTTGCCGGCATCGACGAAGACGCACCGGGCATCCCCGGCGCAAAGCGCGCCCAGCGCGAGATTCAGGTCTCTGATTCTGGCGTTGGTAACCGGCCTGGGCGACATCATCGCTTCGTGCACCGGCAATACCGCGCTGCACACGATCGCGACATGCGGCGGAAGGGCGGCCAGAATACGCCCGTAGTTGCGGACGATTTCCCGGTTGTCGCGAAATCGCATGTCGACCGCGCCGATCGCCAATACCACTGCCGACGCGCGATACACGGACCGATAAGTGCCTAACCTCCCGAGCACGCCGACGGTCGTATCGCTTCCGATTCCGTAGTTGACCGATGGGCGGGCCACGGCGTCGACGTAAAGCCCCTGGGTCAGGCTGTCGCCGATAAAGATCACGGCGTTGTCCGGCACGTTTGCGTCCATGCGGCCGTGATACTGCACCATGCCTCTGTAGTGGTCGGTGATCTCCTCGGCTCGCTCCACCCACCCGAGTTTTCGCTCCAAGCGCGGCAGAAAATCGGACTTCCACAAAACGATGGCGAAAAGTGCGTGAAGGAGAACTACGTAGGCAATGAGGGTGGTGCGTCGCATATCACCTCGACCCAGCGATTGGAATGTGGAAAGACCGTTATGCGGCGCTCCGATTGGAAAAATGTAATTCAGTCGCGGCCAAAAGGCGCCACTCGAGCAATGAAAATGGACTTCACATTTGTCAATTCCGCGTCATTTTCAATTGAGAGTCCGAATCTTCCGGTGGACGGGAGAGCATCCCGGGTTGTCGCCTTTTTACGGGATATTCCGTCTATCCGGACGTATAGCTTCGCCGCGCTTCAACCTAAGGGAGACATATCACGCATTGTCAATTTGAATTGCGCTCTCGAATGCTCCAATGCGTTCGTCGCTTTGATTGCTTCGATTAGGGCGTCGACGTCTGAAAAGTCAAAGGCGATTGTCCAGCGCTGCATCAGAGCGAGGGCGCGAATGAAACCGGCAGGATCGTTCTGATGCGTCAGCTGACGCTGACAATCTACATATTCTTCATGAAATAGCGTTGGGATGATGATCCGTGCATCGCCGGTGCGCGATAGTTCGGCATTCATCACGATTCTTGAAATGCGGCCGTTTCCATCGCTGAAGGGATGGACTTCGGATATGAGAAACGCGTAATAGATCGCGCGCGGCAGGCCCTCTGGTACGCTCCTAGCCAAGCTCGATCCCTCGATCAGCGTGCCGCGAACGAACTGCGGATCCACAAACCACGTGCCGCCTGCACGATTGGGCTCGATCTTGAAGTGTCCAGGAGTACATTCGGGCCGCTTCTCCATCATCACGGCATGACGCTTGGCTAATTCAACGGGAAAGTCCGCCCCAAACGGTGGAACGGTGTCGCGCCAGGGCGATTTAACCGCGAGCGTGAAGACGCCCAGTATGTCGTGCGAGTCCTTCGGACGTTGCTCGACAATGCGTCCACTGAGTGCAATGTCCCTCGCCTCTTCGATGGCGAATTCGGTGCCTTCGACAAAATTGGAAAAGTACGATTCCAGGAATGCAAAATTCGATCGTGCCGGATCGCGTACTGCGATTGCAGTACGATGCGGGAGCGGCTCAACCCGAAGCTTTGCGGCAAGAATTTCGAACCGTGCCATGCGCTCCGTATCCACAGGAGTGCCTTTAGCTGTGAGTTTTCCCTCTCTGGTCGTCAGCACCCCTGCCGTATGCGTTGTGAGGAGCGCGCCTATCAGCTTGTCGAGCTTCTTGAATTCATTCTGAAGCGCCATGGATTTGGCCAGCTCGCGTGCGGTATCGCGAAGCTGGTTCAATTCGTCTTCGCCGCCGGCGTTGAGCATCGACACCAACCGTTCCTCGACTGCTTTCGCACCGGCGGATTTTCCATGGGCGCCGCGCTCGGGCGAGAGATTTTCGAGAAGCTGCCGCGGGCGCGATGCGAAGTAAAGGTGCTCGTTGCCGAATGGGGAATCGCCTGGCAACGGGCCCGATCCCTTTACCAGAATTGCCCGGACGCCGGGAAGTTCGATCTTGCGGTTGTAGTTGCTTGGGTGACTCAGACAAATGCTGCCGTCCGCTGACAGGCCGCCGTGGTAGGCGCTGCGATGCGATATGACCGCGCCGGGTACGAGCGCGGCTAGAATGCGGCTCCAGTTGCGGCGAACGATTGCCGCTTGGGCTTCCGGATCGTGCTCGGCCAAGTAGACGCCCTCTGCGATTCTGGCAAGCTCGCCCGCCTTGGCGCGACGCTGGATCGTCCGGGCCTCATTGCCTGGGGCGCCACGGGTGATGAGGACTTCGTCGTGTCGGCTAGCCGCTGGTCTTTCCACGAATCGGCCTTGGAATGTCGTTATAACGCTATAGTATATATCATTTTGACGGTTAAATTCTAATATAATTCGCACTAGTCTGTCGTCATTCTGCTAACAATAGCGACATACCTAGCCAAAAAGTCTTTGGTCCGCTACTTATATTGACCTATTGTCGCTGTATTGAGCAAAGAATGGGCGGAACGCCCTCCCACCTGTCTGGCGGGCAACAAGGCGGGAAGCGGACGCGCTTCAGTGATGACGTCGCGACACAGCCGCGACACAGCGATACTTCTGCCGCGCTATTGTGCAATAACGCCTTGATTTAACTGGCGTCCCCAGGGCAAGGCCAGTCTATTCCGTTGATCTTCAAATCGAGCGCCAAAGTCGCCTAGCGCGCTATACGAAACATTCCGGCCCTGAACGTCCGTTAAACGAAATCGGGGTCGCACATTTCGCTTAAAACAGCCCACCGCCGCCCTGGCGAACATCCCAGCTGAATACTACCAGCTCGCGCCGATGGGCGCCGCCGCCGGCCTTCTGGTTGACCGTATAGGTGATATCGACCTCCTCGACCGAGAACTCGGCGAAGATCCGGCGCATATCCGGGTGGTCGCCGAGGCTGACGATAGCGCGCCCCTGCAGTTGCTTCAGCACCACGGCCAGACGCGTGTACTCCTCGATCGGGAAGCCGACGCCATAGCCCTCGGTCTGCCAGTACGGCGGATCCATGTAGAAGAACGTGTGCGGCCGATCGTAGCGCGCCACGCAGTCCGACCAGGTCAGGCGCTCGACGAAGGTGCTGGCCAGGCGCAGGTGCGCGGCGGACAAGCTCTCCTCGAGGCGCAGCAGGTTGAGGCCTGGTGGCGACGTGGTCGCGATGCCAAAGCTCTGGCCGACGACCTTGCCACTGAAACAGTTGGTCTGGAGATAGTAGAAGCGCGCGGCGCGCTGGATGTCGGTTAGCGTCTCGGGCTGGGTGATCTGGAGCCAGCGGAACACTTCGCGGCTGGTGAGCGCCCATTTGAACTGGCGCACGAACTCCTCCAGGTGGTGCTGCACCACGCGGTACAGGTTGACCAGGTCCCCGTTGATGTCATTGAGGACCTCGACTTCGGCCGGCGGCTTGGCGAAAAACACGGCCGCGGCGCCGGCGAACACTTCGACGTAACAGGTATGGGAGGGAAACAGACGGATCAGGCGATCGGCAAGACGGCGCTTGCCTCCGATCCAGGGGATGAGAGGGTCAGACACAGCGGATCTCCGTTTAAGGTAGGCTCCGCTTGCTGCGTACGCGGCAGGGAGGCCTTGGCGAAGGTCCGCCATGTAAGTGGCGGGCTGGAGTGGTCGTCCGGGGCTGGAACCCCGGGCGGCCGCCTCCTTCTTTCTCGATTACATCATTCGACCAGCTTATGCACCGCTTTTGCTACTATCCGGCACTTCGGCGGGGAGCGCCTTCAGCACGTCGTCGATGTGAAGGCATTCTTTCAAATTCGGGCACGGGTCGCTTGGGCTGGTCGGCGCGATTCTGCCGTTGCAGTAATCATTGTTCGCGACAGCGTCGTAGAGGATGCCGACGACGGGTGCGCCGTAGGTCGGAATCAAAATGACTTTGTCGCCGTTCTTTGCTTCGCGTCCATTCTTGTAATGCATGGTGTTTCTCCTTTCACTTGGTTTTGACACACCTGGTCACGGTGTCCTTGACCCACGCGGCCAAGCCGCTATGGTTTGTTCGGCACTCGTCGTAGACCTCCCGCGCCGCCTGATGGCTGAGCAAGAGGGTTCCGGCTTTTCCATCCGGCACTGGCGGCGCCATTTCCTTCGGGCACTCGGCCGTCAGGCTTGGCGCCGGCGCTGCTATCTGGCAGGAGGGGGCGGCCCGCTGAAATATCGTTCCACCGCAGCCGGCCAGCGTCAGGCAGGCAATCGTTGACATAACGCACATCGGTCCTGATTTCACGTTCGATCACTCCTCTGTCGATTACACTCCTGGCCTTGCCCTTGCCGATCTTCTCGGCGGTATCGAGCGCAATCTGGTTGGACATGCCGACCGCCTGCGTCAGTGAGTCCAGATCCGCTTTCGTGGCCGCGGCCTGCTTCACTTCCCACCGTGCGCGCTCTTCCATCACGCCTTCATGCTTGGCGTAGAAATAGGCCCCGGTGATGCCAAGGCCGATGACGAGGAACACCACCAGATAGATTTCCGCGCGGGTGATCGGGTTCATGTGCCCTCCTGGGGCTTGCCGGTTTCGGTTGAGCTGGTGACGGTCGTTTGCGTCTGGACGTGGGGCGGTGTCGTGCCTTGCTCGAGGCGCTTCTTGAGCGCGTAAGCCGCAGCAGCCACCCAGGCGGCCATGTACCCGACGAAGTACCACTCCGTCATTCCGCGGCCCCACAACAGCCACAGGAATCCATACGTGCTGACGAAGTAGGCGCCCCACTCGCGGATTTTTGCGTTATCCGGATAGCCCTGGCGGTTGCTTACGCAATAGATCAGCTTGAAATTGTCGTACGCCGGATCGCGCGACCAGCGATGCAGGGTATAGCACCAGAACAGGATCAGAATCACGCCCACCACCTGCATCGGCGAAAGCCCCCTGCAGAGCGCGAGCAGCTCGTCAAACATCGTCATCCGGCCAGGCCTCCGCTTCCCAGGCGACGGTGAGCTCGAGGTCCTCGCCATTCAATTGCATCAGCAGCGCGTCCAGGGTGGCGCGGCTGTTCTGGATGCCCCACTGGCTGCGGCCGGTGCCGTTCGGCATGATGATGCTGGTATAGGCTGTGCCTGGCAGGATGCACCCATGCACCTGGGTGAAGTGCCCGAGCGCCGCGTCGCCGGCGAAGTTGCCGTTGTGGCACTCGACGTCGCCGCGGCCGGATTGGTCATCGAAGCGGATCACGTTGTGCGCCAGGTGCGGGCTGAAGTACAGCCTGCCCACATAGCCGCCGGCCTTGATGCAGGAAATCCCCTTGGAATTTCCATGCCATGGCAACTCAAGCGTGCTGCACTTCCACCCATTATCCAGCATCAGCTCGCCTGGGGTACCGAATTCCGTGCTCGCACGGCGCAACAATGTGCCTCTCATTTCGCCAACTCCCGCAGGATCATCTTGAGTAGCGGCACCCACAGCGGCGCGGACACGCCGGCGCCGATCATCACCCCGCCTATCCACTTCCACATATCGAGCCAGGCGTTCAGCCGCATCATGGTCGGCATCAGCGCGCACTTGACTGTCTCCGGTCTCAAAGGGTCTCCTTTCAAAAGCAACATGATTTCGCGGATATCGGCGGACTGCCGCTTATCCTCTTCGGCGTGCGCATGCCACTGATCGATGTCGATTCCTTCCATTCGCGTCGCTCCTATTTGCTTTTCGACTTACGCACTTCGCCGACTTGCAGCGACATCCAGTAGCCATACCAGGCCACCAGGCCCGCGAGCAGATACCAGTACGGGTAGCAGAGCCAGGCGGCTACGGCCACGATCGCGAAGTCGAGCGTCATGCCAAGCGGCACGCCGAATAGCGCAATCAACCGGAAGGTAAACGTCCACGGCTGCTCTTTGCCTCCGTGCTTCAGAATGTAGGTCGTGCTCCACCAATCGAAGAGCTTGAAGACGATCAGCGTCGACGCGAGATAGACATTCGGGAACAACCATCCGGCGCTGAGCGGCCCCCCCAGCACAGCGAGTATTCCGATAAAGTTCGCCAAATCGTTCATGTGAAGACTCCCAAATGAAAACGCCCGCGAGGCTGCACCTGGCGGGCGTCGGTGTAAGGGTTGTTTCAGATCAGGTCGCGGCTTCGGTTTCCAGCAGTTCGGCCGCAACGACGGGCACCAAGATGCCTATGTAACGCTTCTTCAGCAGCGGCTTGATTCGGTCGCGGTCCTTCGGCTCGATGTCCTGCACGCCACCCTTGTGGATCCGCCGGGCGAGTTCCATGCGAGCCATGCGTTCATCGTCCGATAGATTGCGTTCGTCCTCGTATGCGCCCATCAGCGCGCCCAGGCATGCGGTTCTCAGCGTGAGCGCCGGTCCTGCGTGCGCATCGAGCGCCTTACCCAATGCCGTCTGTATATCGGGCGCCAACTGCGGCCATACATCGTTGATCGCGGCCAGTAGCGTCTGAGGCGACGCCTCGCAGCGCACGGGGATCCCGTCCAGGTCAAGGATGACCTCGTCAAAATTCCGTTTCAATCAAATCACCTTATCCAGTCGTACCAATTCTGAGCAGGCAGCGGCCAGGTTCACCTTCAGATTCACCAATACGTTATAGAAGATCTGCCCCTGGCCGGCGTCTAAGCCAAACTCGGTTTCCAGGGCTACATAGTCAGGCGGGTTGCTGCCCACCATTGCATCAAGATTACCTTTGATGCGATCCGCAAGTTGACTCTGGGAGATGACGGTATTCACTAATCCAGCGATCGCTGTGCCACCAACCGTACTGTGACTGTCGTATTTAATCCTTGTCGATGCCATGACTCTTCTCCTTCATTAGGTGTTATTTGCCCCGAACAGCGACGTGATGAAACTCAGCGTCGACCCGGTCTTATTTTGGATCTTGGCGTCACCCACTCCGCCGCCGGTTGCCCCCTGATATACATTAACGCTTGCTGCTTGGTTATAGGTTGTCGACCAGGTAATCCCCGCGCCGCCAGATGAAATTTTTACCATCGCGGCCAAATCTGCCGAAAAACCGAACAGTGCCCAGGCACCCGTAACTGTGGTCTCTCGCACGAGCATCAGATGCACCGAGGCTCCTGTGGGGATAGCCACCGTCGCGACCGCGCTGTCAACTACAGAGCCGGTGGCCACCGAACTGGAATATGCGGTCCCGGACGTGGACAAATTCACGCCTCCGATGGTCGCCCGCCCCGTCACGCCCAAGGCAGCAGGGAGAGCAACGGACCCGGCACCATTAAAGGTCGCGAGCAACGTTCCAAAATTGGCGGAATACAGCTTTATGTCACCCGTTCCTTTTGAGGAAATTGCAAGTGTCACGTTGGAATCCGATCCTCCCTTGGCAGATAGAGCCGGCGTAACTCCATTCGCAGCCCCCTCAAATTGCAGGTAATTCGCCGCGGTACTGCCTACCGTCGCGTTGCCTGTCACCCCCAGAGCGCCGACTGCATAGAGATCACCAAAAACGTTTCTCTGACGTTTGTCGGTCACGCCGGTCACGTCGGTGCCATTCGTAACCGCGGCGAACATCGGAATCTTGCCGGCGGTGAATCCAGATGTGTTCTTGCTTATCACTCCCGCCTGAGTGCGCTCAACGTAGTTGGTCTGGCTGGCCGTAAGCGCGATCGTGCCGTCAGCGATCGTCGTAAGCGATCCACCCGAGGAGATCACGCCGCCGTAGTACCCGGCGTTGAGGCCCGAGGTCGCGTTGCGCTTGTAGCCGAATGCGTAGCCGGTCGCCGCGTAATCGATCTTGTCGCTGTCAAGCGTCAGCTGTGCGCGCAGGTTCGCGTCCTTCACCGGGTAATCGGTGCCGGGATTGGTCTGGGCGAAAACGCTGTAGTCGGACATGGATCAGGCCTCCGCGAGCACGAGCTCGCTCTGGTAGTTGAGCGGATGGTCGTTGGTGAGATCGGGCATCTGGATGATCTTGACCACGGCTGAGTAGTCGCGGTCCTTGGTATCACCCTGCCCCGGATACATGGACAGGAACAGGTCCCGGCTCTTTCCGGATACGCGCAGGATCTCCGCCAGGCCGGCGCGATCGGCTTCAGCGAGCCAGTTCATGTCGAAGCGGAACACGCGATACGGTTCACGGCTGTCGGTGCGCAGGCTGCCGCCGTCGGTCCGCTCCTGGGTCGAGTCGTCTTCCCAGCGCATTTTCCCGCCGTAGGAGAAATTGTCCGGTGGAGAAAAATATTGCCCCAGGAACACGCGCGAGGCCTGCACGTAGCCGGCGGTGTTCGCCGGGTCCGCGATCTGCAGCTCGAACGACAGCGCCGATACCGGCGAGAACCAGAGGATCGCGCACGCCACCGGCCAGTTCTGAAATAGCCAGGCGCCGTAGGTATCGACGCCGTAGACGTACTGGCCATAGGGAACGATGCTGCCGATCGCCACGGAGCCGGAATCATAGAGCAGCGTCCCGGTGCGCCCGGATCCGGCCCACAGTTTCAGGCGCAGCGTCGCCGCGCCCGTCAGGTTGTGGCGCCAGAGTACGAAGCCGCTGCATGCCTGCGACGCGGTCCAATCGCCGCGTATGTACTGCGGCGCCGGCAGTCCGACGCTGCGCGCGACGCGCGCGCGCGCCATGTCCTGCAGGTTGTTGACCGGCAGCGTGGCCACCATCGACGGCGAGTCGGTGAGCGTGGCCAGGTCAAACAGGTTCGGCGCGATCAGACGGACATTGGCCATGCTATATCCACAGTTCGAGCGCCACGCGGTTGCGCGTGACTTCCTCGGTGAAGCCGACGACGATGGCGTCGGCGCCGGCCGCGAAACCAAAGCGCGGGTGCGTGAGGCTCACTTCGCTCCCCAGGCTCGTCGTGTAGGGCGCAACGTAGCCAGCGGCCGCATAGGTGGTGCGCACCTGGTCGTACAGGCTCTGCAGTCGCGTCGCCTCGGTCGAGGCCTCGGCGGACAGCGCGATCAGCGTTTCCATCACGGCCGGCTGCTGCGCCGTCTTGAACGTCGTGAATAGTCCCGCATCGGTCGCCTTGGCCACCAGGCAAGGTGCAGCGTAAAGCGCACGGTTCGCCTCGGTCACCGCGCCGGCGAGTCCATCCGTCTGCACCGTCCAGTTCTTCTGATAACCGAGGCGCAGCGTCGCGATCGGGATCTCGCGCCGCTCGATCGACAGCATCTTGGCGCGAATGTCGTCCGCCGTGAGCGTGAGCACCGCAGTCCCCGTGGGCGCGGACAATCGCCCGAGCTGCAGCAGTCCCGCCCGGGAAAACGTCCAGAAGCCGCCCACCGACGTCACCAGCTGGTCGATCACGTCGATCAGGTTCTGCCGGTCCTTCACGTACAGGCCGAGCGTCTGCGGGCAGGTCGTGTTGAACGCGGTGAAGTTCGCCGTGTCGATATCGGAGCTGGTGAGCTGCGAATGCCCGGTGACCAGCGCCTGGACGATGTCGGCGCACTTGGTCAGGTAGGTCCCGCCCGGCTTCGCGCCCTTCACGTCCGCGGTGACACGGCCAGCCGGCGTCGCGTTGAGCGTGAAGCGGCCGTTCGCCAGGTCCTTCGTATAGGCCACGCTCACGCCGTTGTCGCGCACATCGGTGACGTCGTTGATCGCGCCGTCGTGCACCCGGTAGGCGTGGGTGGCGGCGGTCTCCAGCACCGGCTCGACGTTGAAGCACTGCCCGTAGCACAAGGGCTGCGGCTGGTCGAGGTTCGCCGTGGATCCGGTCATCAGCGTCGTCTGCGCCGGCACGTTCAGCATCCAGCTCTTGTCGCTGATCTTGAGGCTGATGCGGTCGCGCTGCGGCGAGGAGATATCCGCCGTGATACCGTCCAGGATCAGGCGGAAATCCGATTTCGCCCAGTCCGGATCGCCCAGGTACATCTTGACGCTGCGCCCGTCCCAGCCGTCGGCCATCCACGCATCGCGATCGCCGTTTTCGTTCGTGACAATCAGATCGCCCCAGTCCGGAATCGAGCGGCCGGTGAACAGTTCCGACAGCTTGGAACTGAACGTCGGTACCGAGATCAGGATGTCGTCGTACGCCTGGTTCGCCGGCGTGTCGGTCGGCTCGGACACGAAGGCGCGGTTTGAAAAATACCGCGTTACCTCCGATGCGCCGGAATAAGCCTTCGCTTCGACCAGGACACAGCGTTGCCGGTCGCGGAACAACCACTCCTGGAACTGGGCGTTGCTGATTGTCATCAGGCCCCCGTCGTTACGCCCTGGTGGCGGCTTCCTGGGCGCGCGCGACGGTGCGCCCCATGCTGACGGCGCTATCCTCGACCGCCGCGGCCAGACGGGCGGTTTGTTCCTTCACGTCGCGGCTGGAAATCGCGGCCACGTTCTGCACCGCCGTGCGGATCTCGCGCAGGTCCGACCGCAGCGAGGCGAGGTCGGCGGTCGATATCGCCGCGCCGCCATTGCGCCAGCTAGCGGCCTGTGCAGACGTAAGGACGGCCTCGTCTGCGTGCAGCTCGGCCCGGTAGCCGTCGTAGGGCACACGATCGAGCCCCATGGCGTGCTTGGGGAGGGCCTGGTAGGCGCTGACGGCCGCGCTCCACTCCTGCCAGTATTGCCCCATCAACCGGTCCATATCCGCCGCGTATTTGGCCGGGTAGTTGAAGATGGCGGCGGTGCCGGTGGCGACGTTCGGCGTATTGGTGATCCCGGCGCCGCCGTTGCTGGCGGCCCAGTTGGAAATCAGGCCGGTCGTGGTTTGCAGCGTCGCCAGGGCGTTGGTGTAATCGGACTGCAGCTTCGCCGCCTGGGCGGCTGCCAGCGCGGCAGCATTGGCAGCGGCGTCCGCTGCCGCTTTCGCCGCCGCCCGGGCCGCGTCGGCTTTCGCCTGATCCGCGGCTGCCTGTGCCGCCGCCTGCGCCGCTGCAGCACCGGCCTGCCCCTGCAGCGTAATCCACTGCTGCAGCAGGACCACCACCTTGTCGACGCCGGTGTTGATCCCGACCAGGCTGGAACTCTGCGTGACGTTCGACGAAACGAGGGTTTGCAGCTGCCCATCCGAGTAGCCGGAGATATCCCCCAGCAGCTTCGCCTGCGTGGCCAGGATGGCCGAATCCGGGCTCGGCTTGGCGAGTTCGGTCTTGATGCTGCCGAGCACGACGAGCTGCGCATCGAGCACCAGGGCCGTATGGTCCGCCGCCGTCGCCTGCGCCGTGCTCGATATCCCCGCCCGGGCGAGCATGTCCATCACCTTGTTGAAGTCGGAGGTATAGGCCGCCGAGGACGCGTTGTAGTTGCGGCTGGCAGTGAGGAAATCGGTGGCGAGCTGCGGCAGTGCCGAGAGCGAGGCCGAATCGCCCAACATCGCCTTGGCGAATGTGGCGTCGAGATTGCCGGTCGCTTCGGAAAGCTTCTGCCCCGGCAGGAGCGGCGAGAGGTCGCCCCCGCGCAATTGGCGCACCGCCTCGAGCATCGAGGCGGCGATCTGGCGGAACGCGTCCGCCGACTGGCGCGCGGCCTGCGAGGCTGCCTGCGATGCGCTGATCTGCGCATCCACCGCTTCCTGCGCCGCGTTCTGCATGTCGCCCACCTGCTGCACGAGGATATCGACTGCGGTGGTCGCGCTTGTCGCCGCATCGGCTAGGCGCGCGAACGCCGGCGCGATCGCGAGCAGCACCGCGAAGGTATCGCGGCCGGCGGCCGAGGTCAGGTCCAGGCCTTCGACGATCGAGCGGAACGCCGACCTGGTGCTCGGCGCGGCGAGTCCCATGGCGGAGAACACGTCGGAGATCTTGGCCGCGTCCTGGGCGTCTTTTTCCGCCTGGGTGTACATGGCGTTGTAATACGCGGTGAACGCGGAGGACAGGTTGGACGCGCTGCCGAACGTGGCGATCAGCTGCTCGGAAATGGACACGATCCCCTCGTTCACCGAGGGGAAGGTCTTGCCGAGCGCATCGAACACCGCCTTGACGGTTTTCGCGTCGCTCACCAGCCGATCATAGGTTTGCGCCAGGCTTTCGTTGCCCGCCTGGTAATCCTTGAGATTCGGGATCAGCTGCTGCGCGATCTGCTCGACCATCGAGCCGAGCGCAGTCTGCATGTCGGCCTGCACGCCCTGGCCGGTCGCGCCCATGTGCACGATGAGCGATTCGATGCCGGTCACGGTCAATCCGACCGACTTTGCCGACGCCGTCATATCCGAGAACACTTTTCCGATCGCCTGATTGAACGCAGAGAGCATGTCGGCCGAGAGCGCGCCATGCACCGAGCCGCCCCAGATATCGGTCGGGCTGGAGCCGTAGGCCGTGTACTGCGTCCCGGAGAACCCGCCAGCCTGAGTAATCGTGGACTGCGCGCCCAGGCCGCCGAATTGCGCCGTGGCCGAGCGGCTCTTACCGCCGAAGACGCCGAGCGAATTCAGGAGCCCGTAAGCTGCAAGCGCCAGACCGACTGCCGGGATCGCGGCGCCGGCGGCGAGTCCGAACTCACCGGCTCCCAGGAATGTCCCCGCGCTGCCCAGGCCGCCCAGAACGCCATTCGCACCCACGTATTGCAGCCCCGCGCCGAACCCGGTACCCGAGAGCATGGATGACGTGCCAAGCGCGGAAAACAGGCTGCCGCCGCCGCCCATGAGCGAATTGGCGATGGACAGTCCGTTGCTCGCCACGCCGAGCCCCGACGACGATGTCGCGGCGCCGGCGAGGCCTGCCGAAGTCATCGCCGCGTTGGCCACGCTGGTCAGTCCGAGCGAACCGGCCGTGCCGGCGATGATCTGCAGCACGATCGGCCGCGCAAAGAACATGTAGATCTGGTCGGCGACCAGCTTCTTGAACGATGAGGCCATCGCCTTCAGGAATCCGTCCCAGCCGCCCCCCAGCTTGTCGAACATGCGCACGAACCCGTGCTGCACATCGTGGTCGATGGTATCGACGGTCTTTTTCGCCTCTGCCTGGATCTGGCGCTGCAGCTCATCTGCCGCCTTGCGCGTATCGAGCAGCGACTGCTGGCCCGCGATCTGGCGGCGCAGATCCACCTCACGCTTCATCCGTTCGAGGTAATCGTCCATGACGCCGTTCGCGGTCGCGATGGCGAGCGTTTCCTCGGCCCGCGCCTGGCGCGCGGCGGCGATCTGCCCCGTCGTCATGCCGTAGAAGTCGATCTGCTCCTGCAGCGTGCGCGATTCGTTTTCGAGGCCCTGCAGGTAATTGTTCCAGTTCTGCTCGTAGGCTTCGAGCGCCTTGCGCTGCTCTTCGCGCGCCGTCGCCAGATCCTTCTGCGCCTGGATCGCCTTGTCGCTCGCGATCAGCTCCTCCAGACTCTTGGCGAGAAAGATTTTCTGGGCGTCGGTCAGCTTCAGCACGCCGTCGCGCAGGTCCACCATCACCTTCGCCGCCAGCTTCTGACCTTCGGTCAGGGCGGTATCGCTCTGCAGTTCGAGCGTGTTGACGGCGATGCGCTCCTGGATCTGTTTGATCAGGGCTTCGTAGGCCTTCGTCGAATCGTCGGCTGCTTTCGTCTGGATCGCCACAGCGTTGGTGTTCTTTTTTACCGCTTGCTCCACCTTGATTTGAGAGATTTCGTAATCTTCCATTTCCGTGGTGATGGCGGTCACCCCCGAAAGATTCTTATCCAGTTCCGCCTTTAACGATGCCTGCGCGCGCGCGAATTCTCCGGTGCGATCGGCGGCCGAGCGCAGCGAAGCGGAGACTTCATTGATGAAGGCCGCCGGGCCGCTCATGCCTGGCAGCATGGAAAGTCCCTTCGCGAATAGCTCCAAAAAGCCTGCAAGCTTATTCTGCATCGAGCCGATGATCGTCCAGAATCCTTCCTTGATACCGAGCCATGCGACTTGCGCACCATATTTAAGGTATTCCCAGCCTTTCATCATCGCGCCAATGAAGTCGATGCCGAAAAGGCGCGCTTCGAGAAAATTCCGCTGCGCCCAGGAGCCGAGTTCCCAACCAGCCCACGCTGCGATCAACAGGCCGGATGCGACTGTCAATGCTCCAACAGCGCCGGATGCCGCCAATGCGAAGGCCGATGTGCCCCCGAGCATCATGTTCATGGCGGCGAAGCCCTGAGCGACCTTCCCCGCTGCGAACGCTTCTGCAGCGATAGTGACGGCTGCTGCTACCGTCTGAAATGCTGCGATCGCCGGGCCGATAATTGCCGGGACGACGACAAATGCAGCGAATGCCGTCCCCAACACGATCGCCATAGGCTTGACCAAATCAAGCAACTTCGTGAGCGTCGGCAACAATTCCGACGCCAAGTGCATGAACCAGGCCTTGCTCGCGGACTGCATCTTGGTGATCGCGACCTCGAATTTATGCGCCTCGGCCGCCTGCTGTTTGGTCACCTTGGCGTTGTCCAGCCCCCGCTCCGCAAGCGACATCAGGAACGGCAGGATGGTGGCGCCCGCCTTGCCGAAGAGCTGCTGCGCATAGGCCACCCGCTGGGTCTCGTTCGTCATGCCGGCGAGGCTCTTGGCCACTTCCAGCATCATCTGGTCGGAACTCTTCAGCTGGCCGTTGGAGTCCTTTACCGACAGGCCCAGTTCCTCGAAGGTCGCCTGCGCCTTGCCGCCGCCGCGCGCGATCTCCAGCATGTTCTTGGATAGGATGGTGGAGGCCTTGGCCACGCCTTCGAACTCGACGCCGGATTCCTTCGCCGCCGAGCGCATGGCCGAGAGCGACTCGACCGACTGGCCGGTGATCATGGAGAGCTTGTGCAGCTCGTCCATGGCTTTGATCGAATTGTCGATGAGCTTGGAGAAAATGCCGACGGAGAACCCGCCGGCCATCAGCTGGAACGCGCCGCCCAGGGAGCCGACGCTGCCGATCATGTCCTGGACGCGCCGCTTCATCGATTCGAAGGCGGCCGCGCTCTTGTCCTCGGCGGTGAGCTCGAAGCGTTGGATCTGCACGCCCATCTATTTCTCCTTGCCCTTTTTCGCCATGCACTCCACGTAAGCGGAGTCCAGCGCGCGGATCAGGCAAAAAAACGTTTCGACTTCTTCTATCCCGAAGAGATCGCAATAGGCGCGGATCTCGGTGACCGGGATCGCGCCGACGGCAAAACCGATCTGCCGCGACGGCGAGAGCCGGTGAAAGGCGATCAGATACTCGACGTTGTCGTCATCGAGGTCCGGCGGCGCCAGCTGGTTCGCCCCCTGGTCGATGTAGGCATCGATCGCCTCGGCGCCGACGCCCCAGCTCACGAGGTCGCGCCGCAAATCATCGTTCGCGGCGCTGTCGCGCTCGCCCTGCGCCAGCTGCCAGCGCAGGGCCTCGACTAGTTTTTTGCGGTGGCCTCTTCAGCGCCTTCCTGATAGACCTTCATGTCCGCACTGATCCCCGCCACGAAATCGCGGAAATCCTTGTGCTTCGTCAACTGCGCCTCGGCCGCCTCTTGCGAGTAGGCGATCGGCTTGCCGTCGTCGTCGTCGATCCCCTTCCAGTCGAGCAGGATGGTGCGCGCCATCACTTTGATGGTGATCTTCTCCAGCACATCGTCGGGGAGGTTGTCCGCGCGCAGCGCAGCCTTGTGGGGCGCGATGAGGCGCTTGAGTTCGCGCCGGTTCTCGCGGTTGCCCGCGCGGGCGACCTTGATGCTGCCGCCTTCGCCCAGATCGACCCACACGCCTTCGATTTCCAGCTTTTCGCTGGTGCCAAATGCTGCCGATAATTTCATGATGTCTCCTGATCGCCTGAACCTGAAAGAGGAAGCAGCTGGGAAACGCGCTCAGGCAAACGCGCTTGTCGGCCGGCCGGCCTATCCCCGCTGCAGGGGGTTCTAAAGGGGGAGTTCCCCCTTTTCGAAACTGCGTTACAGCACCGTGATCTGCACCTCGTCATTGCCGGTGCTGCTGGGATCGACCGACAGGCCAAGCTGCAGCATCTGCACGCCGTCCTGCTCGGAATAGGCCGGCTTCTCCAGCTGGACGCTCGCCAGGTCGACCTTGAATTTGTTGCCGGCCGCCGTGCCGTGCGTGAGCGACAGCGTGGAGAGCGTCGCGTTCTTGATCGAGGTCCACCAGTCTTTCGTCGCCACGGTCGTGGCTTCGAAGGTCGCGCTGCCCGAGGGCTGGCGGTCGGTGATGAGCACCGCCTCCGTCCCGACCAGGTTGCGGTACACCACGTTGTTGGCAAGATCCACGGAGAGCGATGCGAGCACCGCGGCGATGCCGTGGATCGTGAACGCCGAGGTGTAGGCGTTGACCACCGGCAGTGGCGTCTGGAACCCGGTCAGCGTCGGCGTCGGCAGCGCCGTATCGGTCGGCACGGTATAGAGGCCGGTGAATTTGAACGCCATCACCGGGATGCCCTTGGCGTCGAACTTCATCGAAAACGTGCCGCGCGCGCCGAGCAGCGCGTGCTTGATGCCATCCACGTTGAAATACAACGTGAGCGATTCGAAGCCGGTGGAGATCGGCTTGTAGAGCGCGCTGGTACCGGTGGAGATCGTCTCGCCCATGCCGCAGCCGCGCAGCAGCGGCCCGAACTTGGGCGCGTTGCCTGCGGTCCCGGCGCCCGCGATCTCGACCTCGAAGTCGAGCACCACGGTCTGTCCGGCCACGAGGGCCTGGTGATTGCCGAGATAGCCCTGCACGCCCTGGCGCTCGACGGTGATCGCCTCCAGCGGGGCGATCTTGACGTTCTGCGCCAGAATGGCGTCGGTGGCGCCGGCGGGGGTCGGGTCGGTGCCATATCCGGTTTCGATTTTGGCAAGCAGCACCATCTTGCGTGCGAGTAGCGGCATAGTGTTCTCCTCTCAGAAAGAAAAAAGCCGCCAAGGGCGGCCTGTCGGACTTCGGTTAGGGGTGGAATTACAGGGTGCTATCCGGATCCGGCGCTGCGCTGCCGCGTCCAAATGTCTGCACAGGGGCGGCCGGCGCAATCGCCGTCTGGGGCTGATCCGGCGGCGCAACCACCTGGACGCGGCGTCCCGTGCGCGGGTCGAGCGTGTAGCTGCCGCCGACGCCTTCGTAGGGATCGGGCTCGGCCGGGGCCGGCGCGGGGGCTGCGGGTGCGATGATCGGGGGCATGGCGGTCTCCTTACTGGGTCAAATCAGCCGCGCTGGTGCGATAGCGCACGTTGTAGCGCAGGGTCACTTCCACGGCGTCCTGCTCGGCCTGGTCGAAGCGCCACGGCCCCGTGGGGCCTTCGGACGTATCGATCGCGAGGCTGCCCAGGGTACGATCGGCCATGATCTTCGCGTGGGCGCCGACTACAGTGGGATCGGCGAGCGAATCGGGCACATCGCCTTCCATCAGCACGAGGACTTCGACCTCGAACTCGCGGTTCACTTTGCCGTTGGTGTCTTCATTCGGCACATCGCTCTGGCCCGGGCGCACGATGATCGCCGGCAACTGCCCGCTCGTGAGCGCCTCCAGGCGCGAGCGGTAGACATTGGCGCCGGCGGCCGTCTGCGGCGCGGCGAGCAGCAACGTCTGAAACTTGGCCAGGATGGCTTCGCGTACGCTCGTGGTCATCGCTTCAGCCGCAATACGGTGATGCCGGAGACGCCATCGGGTTCGATGCCGCCCACCGTGTAGGTGATGCCGCCGCGCACGACGGGATCGCCATGCTTCATGGTAGACAGATCGCCGGTCATGCCGGCGATGCCCGGATCGCTCGATTCGATCAGGCCGCCGTCCAGGCTGTGAAACGGTTTCAGAAAAATGCCCCGCACAGTGGCCGCCGTGCCGCCCGTGGGCGTGCAGGTGACATCCTCGCCCAGCCGGGTGAGGATGCGCTGCATGTGCGAGGCCCAGTCCACGCTGATGCCGGCTTATCGCGCCGGTTCGTTGAGGCGCGCGCGCACCGTGGTGGCCGCGGTACCGGCGGTCGAGAGGCAGATGCCCACTTCGAGCGCCGAACCCGTGCCGCTGGTGGTGCACACCTTGTTCGTGTCGTCCCAGTAGACCGGGGCGCCGGCCGCGAAGGAAATCGCGGTCGCCTTGGCGATGTCGAACACGCCTTCGGTGGCGATGACGCCGGCAGCGCCGGAGCCGTAGGTCTCTGTCGCGATCCCGAAGAGGCGCGTGCCGACCAGGCAGCCGCCGCCGGAGCTCACTGCGTAGGGCGTGGTGATCTCGACGCGATCGCCGCTATACACGTAATTGTTCATGTTGCGTTCCTTTCAAAATGAGTTCAGAGAAGGCCGGGCGGCCGGTGCAGCGCCGCCCGTAACCATGGCAAGCGTTGAGGGATCCGGTTATGCGCCGGCGTTCTTGTAGAGGCCGCGGAAGTCGAGCGCTTTGGCCGCGAAGTCCTCACGTACCTTGAGCTCCAGCCCGTCGACTTCGAAGCCCATGCGCGACTCCAGATACACGCCGCGCTGCCCTTCCAGGTAGGCATACTCGATCGTGTCCACCTGGGCCGGATCCGCCGCCAGATACCAGGCGGTGGCGCTGTTGGCATCGAGGCGGGCCTCGGCAATCGGCTGCAGCTGCGAGCGGCCGCCAGCGGCAAACGGGTTGATGTTGGACGATTGCGTCGCCTGGTAGGCGTTGCTGGTGAACTGCTCGGCAATCGACTCCAGTGCAGCCGGCACGATCAGGTAGGACGGCCGCAGATTGAGCGGACGCCCTTCCAAGCCGTTCTGCTTGCGCATCGCAGCGCGGCCGACGCCAAGCGAGGTAACCGAAATCACCGTGCCCGGGCCTGTGGTCAAGTTCGCATGCGTCGCGACGCTGAACAGGGCCACGCTGTCCACGCCCAGGGCAGCGTTGGCGGTCACGATGCCGTACACGGTATCGGACTCCAGATCCGCCGCGGCGCGCGCGCACAGTTCCGGCAGTCGGGTGAAAGCGCCCATGTCGTCGTTGATGATGGTCTGGCGGTTGATGCCGATGATGCGGGCATAGCTCGCGAGGTTGTAGACCTCTTTGCCATCGGTCACGACGCCGCGCTTGATCTCGCCGCCCGACTTAACTTCGAGCAGCGCCGGCGCACCCGACATCTGGATGCGGTTGATGTTCTTGAAGTCCGGCGCCGTGGACTCGCGCGCCCAGGCGACGAAAGTGCGCGGGCTCGAATCGTAGGCGCGCCTCAGCGACTTGTTCGCCGCGTCGAGCACGATGGCAGGCAGGTCGGAGCCGGCCATGTAGGTCCGCTCCCACATCTGCACCGGCGACATGCCCATGGTGCGTATACCCTTCTGCTCCAGGCAGAAACGCATCATTTCGCGCAGCGTCATGCCGACGTACTGGCGTGCCGCCGCGTTTTCCTTGGCGTCGAGGTTGTAGGTGCGCGGATCGGAGCGCGCGAGCAGCGCCGTGGCCATCGCCTCGCGCCGGATGACGGTCTCGTCGCCAGTGACAAAGATCATGCCGCCATCGCCCGAACGCACCGGGGTCTTGGTCGTCTTTTCCGCGAGCTTTTCGAGCACGCGGGCGCGTGCCACGTCGAGCGTGACGTTGTCGTTGATCAGCGTGTCCTCGAAGGCGCGCTCGAGCGTGTGCGCGGCGCACAGGTCGCGAATGCCCTTGACCCGCGTGCGCTCAGCCGCGGTGGCCGCGTCAGCGGCTGCTGCGGCGCGGGCGCGCTCGTCGGTTTCACGTTGCTCGGCGGCTTGGGTAGCGGCCGCCTGAGCTGCTCTTTCTTTCTCGTCCATGTTGGACTCCTTTCGTTGAGTGGCGGGGACCGCCGAGGGTTGAGGTGAAACTGCGTCGATGAATTCGCAGGGATGGGTACGTTGATCTTCGGTGCGGACCCCTGCGCCAGCGTCCGCCCCGACCGGAACCAGGGAGATTTCCATCGGCTCCCAATCCACCGCGCGGTAGATCGGGAGACCATCGCTCGTGTCGTCCGCGGGCAGCATTTCCACGCGGTAGGTGTTGTAGCCCGCCGACACGTTGCGAATGATCTTGTCCTGCACGTCCTGGAAGATCGGCTCGACATCGGCGCGCGAGGAAAAGCGCACCGTCGCGATGCCTTCGCCCGCGCGCAGCGATGCGCCGTCGACGACGCCGATCTGGTCCTCGACGCTCCAGCGGTTGTGCGCATTGAGGAGCGGTGCGCCGTTCTGCAGCCGCCCCATGCGCACGTGCGCGGGATCCAGCGACAGTTCCTCCCAGTAGGCGCGATCGCGCATCCAGTCGTAGCGCTTCACGCGCGCGCCGGTGCTCCAGACCAGGTCGGCGGTGCGCGCCGCCTTGTCCACGGTGCTGATTGGCGCGAGACGCGTCTGCATCGGGATTTCGGCGCGGCGGGTCTTGTCGTTCATCATGGACCTCCAAAAGAAAAAGCCCGGGATGTCCGGGCCTTGGGTTATTGCGAATGCGCTACGGTTTGGACTTTGCGTCCGCCGACACGCCAGTCGGCTCGTCTTCGGCCGCCGCCGTATCGGCCGGATTCGCCGGCCGGCCGCCGATCGCGACAGCCGCATTGGAATCGACCACGACGTTCAACGCCTTGAGCGTCTTCAGTTCCTCCGCTTTCTCGGCGAACACCTCTTGCGGGTCGTCGCCGTTTTGGCGGATCTTCTCCGACAGCGACGACAGCCCGCCGCGGATCTCTTCCTTCGCTGCCTGGATATCCTTCAGCGGATCCACATACGGCCACTTCGGCGCGGTCCAGATCGCGTTGTAGTTGCGCGTGCGGATGCTGCCCGCGGTCCAGGCGGCGTCCATGAACCAGGCCTCGAGGCGGTTGCACACCACCGGAATGAAGTCGATCCAGCGCCACTGGTCGACCAGGTCGCGGATGTCCTGCTGTCCCGCGCGAATCGACGAGAAACTGACCTTCGTCATGTCGCCCGTGAGCATTTCATACGACACGCCGGCGCCGGCGGCGATCGCCCGCAGTTGCGTCGTCGTATAGTCGCCATAGCCCGACGAGACCGACGGCGTGCCGAAGGTCACCTGTTCGTTCGCCCCAAGATACTCGATGATTCCAGGAGCGATCGTTTCGTTGCGCTTCGCCGGCGTCGTCGACGAGTCCGTCGTGACTTCGCCGAGCGGCGTGTTCGGGTTCCCGCCATGCACGAAGGCGACGAAGCAGGCCTCGATCTTCTTCCGCACGAGCTCAGCCTCTTCGTACTCGTCCAGGTCGCGCATCTTGATGATCGACGCCGCCAGGCGCGGCATGCCGCGCAGCTGACCCGGCCGGCGCTTTTCGTAGAAGTGAATCACTTCCGCTGCGTCAACGCGGTGGCTGTACAGACTCCTGGGCAGCAGCACGTTCTCGCCCGGGTGCTGATCGTACAGCCAGTACGCCACCACCTGGCCCAGCTTGTTGATCTCAACGCCGGCGATGGCGTAATTTCCGTTCGCCTGCGGGCCGTAGCGCATCGGGTCGAGGTAATCGGGTTCGAGCACCTGCAGCTTCAGCGGCACGTCGCCGGTCGTGGTGCGGATACGGCGAATCAGGACCTCGCCCGATTCGAACGCGGCGCGCGCGGCCAGCATCTGGATCCCGTACAAGTCGAAATGCCCGTCGAAATCGCAGTTCTTGACCCAGTTTTCCCAGGACTTCTTCGCGCCCTTATCCAGGCGGGCGCGGATCCCGGTACCGATGCTCTTGGACGCGAGCGAATTCATCGCCTTCGCGGCATAGGGATTGTTGCGCACCAGGTCGCGCGAACGGTCGCGCGTGATCCGGAAGGCGGCGCCGATCTCCGCGTTCGCCGACGTGCCCGTGGTGTTCCAGCCAGACGTGCGCCGGTCCACCCGCGCCGCCTCGTAGGCGCGCGCTTTCGAAATCACGTTGAGCGCCGCGCGCGCGCGCACCCGGCGCAGGCCCTTCTCTGGCGCCAGATAGCCTATGGTGCGATCGATCCAGTTCATTGCGTCAGCTCCGGCGCCGTCCAGTAACATTGATAAGGCGCCGAGTCGATGACCGGCAGCCCGGCGTTCACGATCGCTTTTTCCACGCCTGGGCAGAGCGACCAGCGCCAGTCGTCGAACACGATCATCCCGCCCGGCACCATGCGCGGGACCAGCCAGGCGATTGCGGCCGCGGTGCTCTGCTCATAGTCGAAATCGACGTGGGCAAAGCAAAAACAACCCTCCAGCCCCTCAGCCGATGCTGGGAACAGGCCCCGCTTGAGCACCACGTTCGGCGGCATTTCGCGCGCCAGGCGCTCGAAGTCCACATCGCCGAAGGTCCCCGGCGAGACCAGCTCGCCGCCGTTCCAGGATTCCTTGGGCAAGCCGGCGAAGGTGTCGAACCCGTAGCAAGTCTTCTGCGGGCAGAACACGGCCATCGACTGCAGCGCGCCGCCCTGGTAGACGCCCAACTCCGCGATACTGCCCTCCAGGTGCCGCGCGCGCGCGAGTAGTTCCAGCAGCGTCACGAGCTTCGGCCCGAGCAGTGTCTGCATCACGTCCTCAGCCTTTCGTGAAAGACGTATAGACGCGCCGCGGCGTCGTGTCCGTCAGCAGGCCCGAGGCGATCAGCTCAGCGCGGATCATGTCCCGGGCCGAACGCAGGTCCGCCATGCTGCGATAGGTGACCTTCTTCCCTTCGTACTCGACCGTGAGTTCCCCTGTGCCGATCGCCGTTTCGATCGCCGTCAGTTGTGCGACGCTGAACGCCATGAGCGTGCCCTCTAAGCTGCGTGCTGCAGCGCCATCGGCGCCAGCGTTTTCAGATAGGCGCGCACACGCTGCGCCACGTCGTCCGGGCGGATCGTCGTCTGGCACAGCGCTCGCCCCGACCCCACTTCCGGCGTGCAGTAGCGCATGTGGTGATGGATCCGGTGGCACGGCCAGCACGGCGCCGCTTCCGGCAGGATCTCCACCGCGTTGACCCAGTGCAGCGTCAGATCACCAGGCCCCGAGTGCGTCAACAGCACCATCTTCAGCATCGGTTCCATCGCTACGGCGTTGAGGATCCCCGTTTCCTGCCCGACCACCGCGTCGCAGACCTGCGCGAACGCGAGAACGTTGCGCAGCGGCCAGGTCGTGCCGATCGGGCGCACGCCCGGCGGCAGCTGCACGCCCTTCAGGTCTCCCAGGTCGCCGGCGAGGAATACCGTGATTCCCTCGACCGCGAGCTGCTCTGCGAATGCGTGCACATGCGGCCAGTATTTCGTCGGCGATGAGCCCGAGGCCGCAACCAATACCGCCTGGCCGGGGATCTCCGCGCGTTCCTTGTCTGCCCAGGCCTTCTCCTCGGCGCTCGGATAGAAACGTTGGTGGAAATCGCCGTGAGCCAGGCCCGGCACTTCGGCGAGCGCGTGCAGCCGTTCCAGATAATTGCCGCCGAACACCTGGCGGCGCAGCGCCTGCGGCCAGTAATAACGCAGGTCTGATTCGATCGCGATCATGTTCTTCTCGATCGATTCGTTCAGGTTGATGATGCGATCGAACTGCTTGGCCTGCTGATCGAAGAACGCCGCCGCCACGTTTCCCGGCATTTCGTGATACATGACGATGGCGTCAACGTGCGGGTCGTGCCGCAGCATTTCCTCGCCGCGCTGTTCCGTATAGACGGTGATGTGATAGCCCGCAGCCTTCAGGTGCGGCAGCACGCTGGAGGCCATCAGTACGTCGCCGTAGGCGCCCGGCCGGATCACCGCCACGGTCTTCTGCCCCGGCGCCGGATCGCGGTCGTTGCGCCCCACCGGAGACAACCCGCGGCGCCAGTCGTCGTCCGGTCCGGACACTTCACACAGTGCAATGCGGCCCTGCTTTTCGCGCGGCAGGCACAGCATGTTGATCGACACGATGCCCGGGAAGATGTTGTCCCGGTTGCCGCGCACGTTCCCCGCGTTGAAGAGCGGCGGCAGGTGCCACCACATCTGGTAATCGAGCGCCGCGATCGCGCTGATCAGGGCCGCGGACTTCTCCGGCCGGTCGTTCTCGACGTACAGCGTGGGGCGCAGGCGGTGGATCGTATCCAGGGCGCCGGCGATCACGTCACCTTCCATGCCCTCGACGTCGATCTTCAGCAAGCTCAGGCTGTCGAGCTTGAGGCTGTCGATCGTGACGAGCGGCACCGATTCGCCGGCGCCGGCGCCGAGCTCGACGCCGCCGAAGTTGCCGATCGCGCCGTAGTCGACTTCGGGCACGGCGATCATGCCGGGCGCGGATCCGACCGCCGCATGCACCGCCACCGCGTTGGCGCAGCCGTTCTCGCGCAGGTTCGACGCCAGGATCTCGTGGATCGCGCGCTGCGGCTCGAACGCGATCAGCCGCCCGTCGGCGCCCAGGCAGCGCGCCAGGTGCACGCTGTGCGCGCCGATGTTCGCCCCGACTTCGACCACTACCTGGCCAGGCCGGATCAGCTGCTCCAGCAGGCCTGCCTCGGCATCCGAAAACTCCCCGTACAGTTCGAGCGACATGCCGATGAACTTGTCGTTCGGCGGATAACGCAGCACGCCGTGCTTGCAGCGTGCGATGGCGGTTTCGATCATTGCCTGATCTCCTGATTAGCGCCGCAGCCAGTCGTTTCTGCGCTGCAGCCACTGCCCGCGCACCGCCGGCGGCGGTGTCTTCGGTGCAGATTCTTGCGGGGACTCGGCCGGCGCCGCTGGCTGGGCGGATTCGGCCGGTCGCGGTTCGTTGGCCGCCGGCATGGCGGCGGCCTTGACCGCCCCTTCGATGAACAGGTCCTGCTGCGTCGGGTTGATCGCCCGATCGAGCTGGTCCCAGTTGATGCGCTGCACGCCCGCGTAGATCGCGGCCGCGTAGCACAGGATCTTCACGTCCAGCGCCTCGTTGCGCTCCCGCGTCTTCACCCATTCGTGCTTTTCCAGGCCGCGGACATGGCGCCGGACCAGCTTTTCGGAGGTCAGCTGCTCGAAGTACTCATCCGGCAGCCCCCGCGGGAAATGCTGATAACCCGGCCCAGGTTCGTCCAGGTCCAGACGTTTGTACAGCCGCTCCTTCGCCGTGTCGGTGCCGACGTGCCACAGCTGCACGCCGCCCTTGATCTTCTGCCCGTGGTGATTGATATCGGCCCACGTCGGCCGCGACAGCACCGGCTTGCCCGTCTCGCTCGCGCCCTTGGTCGCGAACACATGCTTGTGCGTCCACTTGCGGCAGTGGTCGTAGACTTCCTGCGTGTGATAGCCCGAATCGATCGCCATGGCCGCGATGCGCAGCGTCTGCCCGCCGGCGTGCGCATAGCTCTTGTCCCGCAATGCCGCGAGCGCGTCCCATACCGACCCGGGGCCGCGCTTCAGCGGATCGCCGTGGATCACCTGGAAATCGATGAGCCAGCATTCCTCGCCGCGCCCGTATCCGTCCACCTCCACTTCCAGCCGGTCGCCCTGGACGTCGACGCCGGCGGTCAGCAGCAAGGCGCCTGCCGGCACGCGCCCGAGCTCCATCGCCTCGACGCGCTGCTTGAGGACGTTGATCTTCGGCTGCTCCCCCTTGACCTCGTAGGGCTCGCCGAGCACGGTGTTCCAGAACACCTGCTCCAGCGACTCGCCGGAATCCTCGTCGTAGCCGCCCTTGCTCGCCTTGAGGTATTCGCTCACGCAATCGAACCATGACTTCCACCCCAGCGGCGAGAGCAGCGCCGGCGTATGCCAGGAAAGCGCCCGCACATAGCGCGGTAGGAAGCGCACCATCTTGCCGCGCACCATCGCCCAGATCGCGTGCGGCTCCGGATCGTCATCGGGCAGGACCTTGCCTGCGCCGGGTTCGGCGTGAATGAACCGCGCCTGCCCCTTGGGCCACTCTTCCAGCATCGCGCTCTTGTGGTGCTCGCCGATCTCCTGGCCGCAGCGTTCGCATTCGTACCAGACGCGATCGACCTCCTCGGTGTCGATCCTGCGCGTGTTGTGCTCGGTCAGTTCCGGCTGCGCGCCGCAGTGTTCGCAGCTCTGTTCCCCTTCGTGAATCGCGCTGATGCCGCCGCACTCTACGCAGACCAGTTCGCGCCGCTGCATCAGCGTCCAACGCATTTGCGGCCAGCGCAGGTACTGCAGATGTGCGCAGTGCGGGCACGGCACGTAATACCGGCCTTGCGTGCCTTCCTCGTAGCGCTTCCAGATGCGCGACTTGCCTTTGATCTTCGGCGTCGAACACTTGAAGCGCTTGCAGCGCGCGGAGAACTGGTCGGCGCGCTTGTCGGCCACCTGGCATGGGTCGCCTTCGCCGTCGACGTCGTCCGGATACGCGTCGATCTCGTCCTGCAGCACGATGCGCATCGGCATATTGCGCAAGCCTGGGCCGGAGTTCGCTCCCACGAAGGCCCACAGCCCCCCGGGGTAATTCTTCAGCGACATCGTGTTCGAGGAACTGCGCGACTTCGCCTCTTCGAACTTGTTTCGCAGCACCGGCGTCTCGTCGATCATTGGATCGATGCGCTGCACCGCGATCTTCTTGACCCCGTCCGAGGTTGGCATCACCAGCATCGCCGGACACGGCACCTGGTCGGCGCTGTAGCCGAGCACGTTGTACAGGCCCTCGGAACCGCCCAGTTGCGTCCCCTTCACGTGCACGCCGTCGCGGCACGGATGCGACAGCGTCATCGCGTCCATGATTTCCCGCAGGTAGGGCGTCTTCGAAGTCTTCCACTGCCCCGGCTCGGCCGAGGCCTTCGATGAGAGCCGCCGGTTGCGGTCGGCCCAGTCGGAGACGGTGAGCTCGGGCTCGGGCGCGAGCGCGCGCCCGGCTGCGTTACGGCATAGCTGGCGAGGGTTCCTCAACCCCTCCGGAAGTGTCAGCAGCAAACCTGTGGGAGAGTTCATCGAACACCGTTCTGAATTCGTTGCTGAGCAGTCGGTGCACACGCAGCGGATCCGTCTCCGCCGCAAGGCTCTGCGACAGCTTGTCCGCGATTCGAAACGTGTTGCTTCTGACCTCGCTGAAGATCTCCCCGATTTCCTGCTCGACTGCGACCGATGACACGAGCAGCCCGAGCCGCTCCAGGTGATCAAGCTTCGCCGTCTCGGCCTGGAACTGCTCCCGGCGCGAGCGCGCGGCGAGATACTCCGCCTGATCCGAGGAGGCCGGCGCCGAGGCGGCTGCAGCGCTTTCGGCTGCCGGTTGCTCCACGTGGTGAGGCGCGCCACTGCCTTGCAGTTCATCGGACGCTGAGCCGTCCGGAACCGCGGCGCTTCTTCGCGGGGGGGTATCCAGTTCCTGCTGGGTGACCTGCCGGGTGGCCTGCGCCGGCAGCTTGCCGTTGCGCGCCGCCTCCACCAGGTCCGTGTTCATGGCCCACTGCTCCGAGGCCTGCGCCTCGTCGATCCCAATCGTGCGGCCGTACTGGTCGCGCTCGATCGCGGTGACGCGTCCGCTCTTGATCGCCTTCTGCACCGCCCCGAGCGACACGCCGCGCCGCCTGGCGAACTCCCGCAGGCTGATCATCGTTTGCGCCATCGACCACCCCGGAATCATGACTGCGACTACTCGACCACCCCGGGCGACTACCCCAGGGTTTTCCTCTGACTAGCGCGTGAACGCGGCTCGAATTGCCCCGAGTCGGAAGTGCGCAGGAGGACCCGCTAGCCTGCCGAACCCACTGCCTCGCGCAGCGCGCGCGACAGCTGGCCGGGGAACTGCTCGGCTGCAGTGCGCTCCGCTACCTCGAAGAACGGGAAGCGCTTGCGGTACTGCGGCGCCTTGTTGACGAAGATCAGCAGCGGCTTCACTGCCGATCCGCGTGCGAACTCATAGCGTGCATAGACGCCTGGGAGCAGCTTGCCATGCGCCTTCGTGATCACGAAGATGCGATAACCTTGGCGCTTGACCGCACGCGCCAGCTTCTTGGCATCCTTGGTTGCGCCCCCTGCTCTCGATTCGTATCCGCCGCCGCGCTGCACCCGCAGCTGCGACAGGATCTGCACAATCTGGCCTGAACTCATATTCCCGTAGGCATCGAGCCGAGCAGCCGCTCCAGGTACAGCGAACATGCCCTTCGGCATGGCGCCGGCGTAGATCAGCGCCAGTTCGAAGCGCTTGGGTACGCGTGCGCCGCCGTAGACCTCGGGTGCGAGAAAGCGATCAGCAGGCGTGCCTTTGGCCGCCTCATCCTTGAGCCACACGAAGGCGGACAACGCCGACCTGGTGGCGCCCTTGGTGAAGAGGCTGTTCAATGTCCAAGGCGTAGGACGATCGAACACACGCGCGATCTGCTCACGCTCTGCCGCCTTCACATCCTGCGCCGTACGGTTGAGCGCCACCATGGTGGCGAATGGTAGTTCACGCTTCTGGATCGCATCGAGTCGATCGATCATGCGATCCAGATCATGCTTGATGCCGAAGGTGACAGGGGGCAGCGCCATATCGGTCACCTCAAAGCAAAAGCCCGCAGGGCTGACCATGCGGGCTTCAGGAAATTCAGAGCGAGCGAATCCGTCGACCATCGTCTGGAGATTGGGATTTCCCGCCTGTTATTTTTCTTATGTATCCCCAGCCGGCACTTCTCTTGCAACTGCAACCGCTCATCTGCCGCGCACTGTACTCCGCCTGATTTGCGTTTGCAAGTTAGCTAAGTTGCTGCGCTCAATCCCCTCCAGCCATGAGCGTGCGGCCTTGAATCGTACTTCCCAATGACGCTGATAGATTTCCATCGGCACGCCGACGCTGGCTGCGCGTGCTGCATGGCTGACCGGCTCAGCGCCGTTTCCCTTGCAGTGGCGGCAAGTTTTCGTGCTTGCATTACGCCCAGCGTCCGAGGTGAGAATTTGCCCGCCGCCGCCACACACCTGGCAGCGATCGCGCAACCACTCGCCCAGGACTGCGCCGGCAAATCGCACCAGGAGAGAATCCTCGTTCCTGATCTTCCAATGCAGGTAGTCGTTCCGCTTCTTGATGAAAGCGACGAACAGGTAGATCGCCGGCTTAATCACGGAATGGTCATGCCCGAACTTCGCCCGCTGAAGCAGCGAGGCCAGGCGCCGGCGTGCATCGATCACAGGCGAGCCGACTGCATTGACCGCGATGCACGGTCCCGCCGGGCCGACACGTATTCCGTCGCGCACCATGGCTGCTGCGCCCAGCGCCGCCACAATCGTGGAGCCACCATGGGTTGGTGCAAGGTCGGATGAATTCACCGCAATGCCAACGCGTTCACGAATACTCACCTGCTCAGCCATGTCATCGTCCTTTCATCGATCCGGGGTTAGCGGGGATTGAGGGGGTACTTTCCCCTCGTTTACTCTTTTTTGTCATTACGCCTCTATCAACTCTTCTTTCTCTTTTTTTTGCCACTTTCTCGCATGTAAAAGGAAGTAACCCCTCAAAGCCCGGTGACCCCGAAGAAATCCTTGCCGCTGAGAATTGAAAAAAACGCGGCCGACAGAAGCTAACCGTGATTGTTCAGGCTGTTACGCGCTACTTCACCTTCTCCACCTTAAAAAGCGCGACGTGATCGCACTCGCCGGCAGCAAGAAGCTGCCAGCCGCCGACGCGCCTGCCCTTGTGGCGTCCTAGCCACTTGGCCAGCCGCTTGATGTTGAACTGGCCGCCGCGATCGACCGCGATTTCGCGCAGGATGTCCCACATGGCGCGGCGGCCATCCGAGGCGACTTCCACGTCGCTCGCCTCCTCTACAGCCTCCCGCGCCGTGTGGGCCTTATCGTCAAAGCAGGCGTGCCAGGCGTGGATCAGCCGCAGGTATTCATTGCGCTCGGGATCCTCGTCCTCGAGCGACTTGAGCGATTCGCAGGGATCAGGCAGGCCCAGCCATACCAGCGGCGCGCGTACCATCGCCGACCAGTGCTCGAAGCGGCCCCAGGGCTTCACAACATCCTCGACCCGCACCCCGGATGTGATGAACGCGCGCATAACCGTGAGGCCCGCAGCCACCAGCTCGGGCCTGTGCGCGGTCATCCATTGCCGCAGATCGGTATGGAATTCACGCTGCTCGGGCCTCTCGACCCTTGGGTCCAGCCGGCATAACAGGGCGCGGGTGCGAAGGTCGCCGGAAATCACCAGCTGGTTGCCGGTGGCCATAAATAGCGTAGTGGTGGGCACATCCATCATTTGCGTGCGTCCGAGGACGCGCCCGCGGTAGGTCTCGGAAGTGAGCATCGAGCAGAGTGCATCGCCCTGGAGCGGCCGTTCGATGTTATCGATCAGCACGCATGGATCGCCTTCAGCCAGAACCGCCAGGAGCGTCTTTACGGCCTCTTCGTCAGAGTCTGGGTACTTCATCGCCGGTGCCGGCGTACCCGTTGCCATGATGGCAACGCAATCGGCCAGAAGCGTTTTTCCGCTCGCCATCACCGGCGCCGTGATCGCGCCCAATGGCGCGGCCGTCAAACTGCGGCGCACCAGCGCGGTCAGCACCAGCGAAATCGCCACCGACTCATCGAACGGCGTATCCCACGGAAAGGTGCCGAATGCGTCGCCCAGCAGCTCGAGCGCAATACGTGCCTCGTCCATCGTCGGTTTATCCGGGACGGTCGGAAACTGAATGCCGCAGGGGTCGTACCAGGACTGCGATTCGACGTCGTATCCGGGTTGCTGCAGCAACGATCCATCAGGTCGCAGGGTCGGTGCAGAAAGCGTGGCGCGCAGGCGCGGCAGCTTCCAATGGCCGCTGCGCGCCAGATAGGTCGTCGCCACCTGCTCGGGCGCGTTGATGCGCCGGAATTTCGCCGCGCGATTGTCGTATCTGCGCCAGTAGGCCACGCGCGTGAATGTCTCAACCAGGTGCGGCGCATCGACCATCACAATGCCCAGGGCGCCCGGTTCACGCTTGTAATTGCGCACCGATGGCGTGTCGCGCTTCACGACGCGCACCACCATGCCCGTGCGCTGATACAGGCCCACGTCGGCCCCGAGGAGCGCCGCTTCGGCCGCGTCCACGCATTCCGGCAATTCTCCCGCGAGCCAGTTGATGATCGGCAGCCCGCGGCCTTCGTCCTGGGGGCCGCCGTCGTCTCCGCCAGGACCGCCATCATCGGGCGGTCCATCGTCAGATCCATGGCCTAGCTCCTCGGGCGGCGGTGCTTGATCCGCTCCACCTGCTGCAGGTTTTTTTTTTCGCCCGGGTGTGGGCTTCTGCAGCGTAATTCCAAGCTGGCCGGCGAGCCAGTGCAGCGCATCCTTCGGCGTCTTGTTGGTGCTCCACTCGATCACCAGGTCAATCGGCGTGCGCCGGCCCTCGTGCGGATCGCCCAGGTCATGGACGCCCCAGTCGACGATGCCGTCGTTGCGTATGGACAGGTCCTCTTCCAGGTCTCGGCCGAGCGCCGAGCTCGTGACGCGAAAGCCGCCGGCTGCGCGCTGCGCGCCCGGGAACAGCGTCGGAACCCAGGCTTCGAGGTTGCCGATCGCGGCCTCGTTCACCAGGGCGAAGTCGTTACTACCACTGCTCGGCGTCGGCGCAGGCTTCGGAGCCGCAGCCGTGGGCCTGGTGCGCGCGCGCCGCGCTTCCTTGGCCTCTTCGATCATCGCCAGGATGCCGGCGAGGACCTCGGGCCGGATCGGCGCGACCTCTTCCGGCGTGCCCGGGTAGTGTTTGCCCGTAAACGTGAAGAACCGGCCGCCGCAATACAGCTCGACGCCGATGTCGTCCGACTTGGTGCTCTTGGCTTTCCCGTGCACGTAGATGTGCAGCCCCGTTCCCGACGGCGAATACTGCGTGAAGCTCGCGCAGTCGCGCACGATGCCGGCCGCGCGCTCGGAAAGATTGCCTGTTCTGGGCTCGATGACGTGCTCGATGATCTCGCCCGTCTCCGGGACGATCACTGGATCGAGGTCGATGCCGATCAGGTTGTCGTCACCGAGAAAGGCGAATCCCACGCCGTCGTACTTCCCGATCGAGGCCGAGCGTTGCGCGTGATCGAAGATTGTCAGTTGGCTGCGATCGGCCACACCGCCCAGCTCACCCTGGCGAATCGTCCCGTTCGCATAATAGGGCACCTTGCGCGGCTTCTTGGTAGGCGCATCGCCCGGGCGCCGCTCGTAACGCCACACCAGCCACTGGGTTCGATCGGCAAGCGACTGCGGAACCATCAATCAGCAACCTTCACGTGGATCGTCTCGCCATGGCGCCAGAATGGCGGGATACCGCCTGGTCCCAGAGTGGGAGCGATCTTGGCTTTTGGAATTTTGAGGAGGCAACTGAAGCCGCCGGGAAATTCCGCGCTCGGCACATCGAAGCGCAGAGCCACGATCTCATGGTCCGGATAGCGCGCGGCGGCGGCGTCGAAATCGACTACTTGATCCGTTTCCATAGCGCCTTCCCGCCGAACCACAACACCCCGCTAACGAAACCGACAGCCTGCGCGCCTGCGGCCAGGGCGATCGGCGCAATGCGAAAGAGTCGAATGATCAGCATTCGCGCAGGCCTGCCGCCGTCAGGCGATAGCGATAAGGCCGCCCCCCCCCGACGCGAAGCGCGAATCCCTTTACCACCAGGTGATGCAGCAGCGTGTTCACATCGTTCGCCGACTTGCCGATGCGCTCGCGCAGCTCTGCGGCAGTCGACGCCGGAAAATCGCGGATTGTTTGCAGGGAGGCCTTGCGCCAGGTGGAGCGCAAACCCTGCGCGGGAGCGGCGCGACGCGCCTTGACTACGGGCTTGATCGCCGGAACGCGCGTACGCTCGCGCTCTGTTTCAAGCCGCTCGAAATCGATTAGCTGGGCGAGGTTCATGCTCTCTCTCCAGCCGCTTCCCTGGTCTTTTCCACTTCCCCTACCCCCTGCTTTATTTTTTTAAGATTTCCAGCGTCGACGCGTTAAGGCGTTGCGCTGGATACCTGCACCGCTACTTCTTCTTCGGCTTGGTCTGTCCTACCAAGGCGGCCACTTCGGCGAGCAACCCTTCCACGCGCTGCATCGTCGCCGCCTCGACATCCGACAGGTCACCCATGTAGCGTGCGATGAGGTAGTGGATCGGCGTCAGGTCGGCTTGCGTCTGGATGTAGCGCTCCATCACATCGACCGAGATATGCCGGTTGCCTTCGTCGTTGAGCGCGCAGGACAGGTTCCCCGGCGCCATGTCTAGGTCGCCGGCCACCCGTTTCAGGCCCCGCTGGTAGACGCCGGCAGCGATCGCGTCGCGCACATTGCGAAAGCGCGTCGTGAGGTCAGGCTCTAGCTGTAAAGTCAACTGCTTAGGGTGGGCATTGATAATCATAGAGAGGGATTCCTATCGTCCAATATCACTGGTTATCAACCGAAAAATGGTAAAAAAAAAGCCTGGTGCCCCGCTTTGGGACACCAGGCCGAGGTCCACGCCCAAGCGCTGGCAGAGGGCGGGAAGGGAGGACGGAAATGCAACCGATTCGATCATGCGGCCGCCGCTTGCTGTACCGGCTCCGACTGAACGTCGTAAATCTCGTTGAAGGAGACGATATGCCCCATCTTCGATGCCGCCACAATGAGTTTTCGCGCCGCGGCCGGCGGTATTTCAGGCCGGCCGGCCTCGTAGTGCGACACCATCGCTTTGCTGGTGCCGATGATTGCCGCGACCTTCTCTTGCGTGAGGTTCAGGCGGGTTCGGACGACTTTGAGGTTGCTCATGGCCGCAGAGTTTAGTACCACTGAACCGCATAAGTCAAGCGTGTCTAAACAAGCGCCTTTAGCGTGGCTGTACTCTCGCGTTATGACTATCGGCGCACGCTTTCGACAGCTTCGACTCGCGCACACAAAGACCCAGGAAGAAATGGGCGCGCTTTGTGGCGTGACGAAGGGCATGGTTTCCCAGTGGGAATCTGATCAAGGGATTCCGGGCACCGACCGGCTGCTGGCGCTACGCGAGACGATCGAATTTTCCATTGATTGGCTGCTTACCAATTCGGGTACGATGGATCCGAAGGGCGACGCGATCAAGGGAATGGATCCGCTGAAACGGGAGTTGATGCAGGTCGCGGAGAAGCTGCCCGATTATGCCATCGTGAAACTCACTCGGGAGGGGGATTCTTATGCTCAACTCATCGACGAAGCCCAGAGCAGAAAAACGGGCAACGGCGAGCGCTAAGATATACGTTCTCCCTATACAGCTGCGCCTCGATCTGGAGTAGCGATGCCACTTACCCCCTGCAAGGAATGCGGCCGCGAGATCTCCAACTCCGCTGCTACCTGCCCCCATTGCGGAGTAGCTCTTCCGGCGCTGACCGATACCGAGAAAGCGCAGCTCGTCAAACTGTCCATGATGGCGCGCAGTCGCCACCTCGGCGGCGCAATGTTCCTCTTCGGATTTCTTGGCCTTGGAGCCATCGCGCTCACTACTGGATCGCGTGAGTTATTCGTGACATTCTGGGATTTTGCGAAGTGGCTCATGGGCGTAGGCGCCGCGATCTACATCCTAGCTGAGATTCAGCGCAACATAGAAGTTCGCAAAGCCAAGCGCAGCCAGTAACAGCAGCGTTTTCCTGCCGGCCCGCTCTCCGCGGGCCTTTGTTTTACCCGAGAGTTTAGCCCCACTTGACTAAAGCGGATTAGTGCGGCTAAACTGCCTCCGAATTGATAACGGAGGCAGCATGGCACGAGGTGAATCAGAAGCGCGGCGCGGTGGGCAGGGACTACTCCCACCGATCCTTCGCGCGCGCCTCCTCGACCGTCTGCCACTGCATGTTCTCCGGAGCATCTGCTCCGCCGCGCTTGAGCGCGACCACATGGTCAATCACATAGCCCGGGCACGGGCCGGTCGCTTTTTGAGTGACTGGACACGGGTGCAGACGTTTGAATGCGGCCTTGGCCGCGTAGCGGCGCTCAATGCGGCCGCGCAGGTCGCGCTGGATGTTGGTCTGCTGTGGGTCGGGCGCATCGGCCCACACCGCATGGCTGACGAGCAGCGCCACGACTGCCAAAAGTTTGGTCATCACCAATTCTACCCCGGGCGCCAGCCGTGAATTCAGCGTGCCCCGATCGCCTGGCGTCTATCACCGCCTGGATCTGCGCCGCCGGCATTCTCATCGTGACGCTTCTTGGTTATCACCTCCAGAGCCGCCCGACCCCGGCGCCGGCCGTCGCGGCCGAACTACCCCGCGCCTGCGTCGCGCCCAAAGCCCCTGGCGAAACGCTGCGCATCACCGTCACCTATCGCGACGGACTGCTCGACGTTATCTGCCGCCCCGTGCATGCGGTCCTACCCCTGAAGAGGAGCCCACGATGATCACATCCGACCCCCGCAGCTGGCGGCAGCGCCACCCCTCCGGCCGCGCCAGCGACGAGATCGCCAGCGCGCCGAGCGAGACCGGTCCGGACCGGAGGCAGACGGTCAATCTCCCCGATACGCTCACCGTCCGCCTGGCCGCCACGCTCGCCGCGGCCGCGCACCTGAAGCTCGTCATCGATTACAACGATGGCGGCCAGGTCAAGCTCACCCCGGTCGTATTCCCTGGCATGCAGATCATCGCCTCGGATAGCGACCCGGACTTAAAGGTCAGGGAGGCAGCATGAACAAGTTCCAGCGCAATCGCATCACGGCGATCTGCAACCAGCTCGCCACACTGCGCGAGCAGATCGACGAGCTGCACGACGAGGAGCAGGAAAAGTACGACAACATGCCCGAAGGCCTCCAGGCCGGCGACAAGGGCGACAAGATGCAGGAGGGTATCGATGCCCTCGAACAAGCGCTCAGCGCCATGGACGAACTCAGCGGCGCGCTCGACGAAGCGGTGATGGCATGAGCATCGTGATCGTGGTCGGGCCAATGGCCTGCGGTAAAACGCGCAACGCCGAGGCGCTGCGAAAACACTTCGGCTGCAAACGGATCGTCGAAGACTATGTGCGCGGCTTCAGCCCACCGCTCAAGGACGGCGATCTAGCACTGACGAATGAAGCCCCTCGCCGCCGGAAAGTCCCAGGCGTACGCGTCGTGGAGTTCGCCGATGCAATGAAGGAAATCAAGAAAGGAGGCCGCGTATGAGCACCCGCTACGGCGTGAAATGGCCGGATGGCTTGGTCACCGGCGGCATCACTGACAGCTACCGACTCGCCGCCTCGTATGCCAAGGATCACGACGGCACGGTCTACGAGATCCCGGCGCGGACCCGCCCGGGCGACGACGGCGACCAGGAGTGCGGCCTGCCCGCCTGGTCATCGAGCGCATACGGTGGCCTATGAACCGCGCCATCAGCAGCCTACGCCGTCGCCTAGAGCGATGGGAACTCGGACACCTGCGAGCCCATGCCGCCGATCTGGCGGAAAGGCTGGAAAAACTGGAGCACGAGCTGAACTTCGTGACCGATCGAGCCGAGTGGCTTGAGCGGTCGCTGCACGATCTCAACATGGATCTTGCCGAGCGCGACCTGAAGGTCGGCCTCACCAAAGACGGCCAAATCGGGTTGCTGGCATGAGCGACAACGAGCACCGGATCAACCGATTCCCGACCGTCGCAGCCAACTGGGAACACTTCAACAGGGTGGACATTGCACCTAGTGCACCGCAAATCCAGCGAGATGAGATGCAGCGCGCGTTCATGGCCGGCGTATCGAGTGGCCTGGTACTCGCTCTTGCTGCTGAGCAAAGCGATGATTTCGCTGCAGGCCTCGCTAGGATCAACGCCGAGTTGGTGGCGTGGGCGGCAATGCGTAAAGCGAAACGCTCATGAGCGCCCGCCCCGTCCTTCTCACCGACGACGAGCACCAGGAGCTCGATCGCCGTCTGACCGAATGCGCGAGCGAGACCGCCCTGCGCCAGTATCTCGCCCAGAGCATCGTCCTGGAGCAGCTTCTGGCGGCTGTGAAGGCGCGCAGCATGAAGCGCACCGAGGCAACCTTACGCCGGCTCATTCGGCCTTCGCTCACCGTAGAGCGCGCGGCCTCGGCCGCGCACGAGCCACCCCCTATTGGCGAGGATCGCCTGCTATGACGCGCCTCATCCTCGCCTGGCGGCTGTACACGCGTCTGCACTACACCTGGCGACTTGCCTGGGCGAAGGCGGCGCGATGAACGAAGCGCTCCTGTTCGGCAGCACCTTCGTCGCCGTATTCGCACTCGGCCTGCAGTCGCTCAACGTCAACGGCGGCCACGCCTTCGCGGCGTTCCTCACCAGCTTTGTGATCGGCGGCTCGCACTTATTCCTCTATCGCCTCATGCCGCAGGCATCTGTGCCCGAACTCGCCGCTTACCTCTGCGGCGGGCCGTTCGGCATCGTCGCATCGATGTGGTTTCACCGCCGCACCATCGGTCGGTGCAAATTGCCCCAACAGGAAAACAATCCATGAAGATCCGCCAGGCCGCAGCCCTCGCCGCGCACGTCGCCAGCCGCAGCTCCGCCATTCAGATACTGCAGCACGTGCGCATCGATGGCCGGCACATCACCGCCTGCGATATCTCGCAGCAGATCGAGATCCCGATCGATGCCATTGAAGGCTTGAACGGCGCCGTGTTCTGCGTGCACGCCGCGCGGCTTACGCGCATCCTCAAGGCGCTGCCCGAGGAGGCTGAGCTCAAGCTCAGGGTCAAGGATGCGCGCGTGTTCCTTAGCGCCGGCGCCACGCGCTACGAATTGAATGCCATGGCGCCGGAAGACTTCCCGCGCCTGGACATGCCCGAGGCCGGCGCGGACGGCGTTACTGTCCCGACCAAGCCGCTGGTCGACGCGCTGCGCTTTTGCACCCCGGCAATGGCGACCGCGGATATCCGCTACTACCTGAACGGCATGCACCTGGGCATCTTCCCCGGCCGTATGGAGATCACCGCCACCGACGGCCACCGCCTGCACCGCGCGCGCGTCCCGCTCGACGGCGGCGGTCGCCAATGCGCAGCGATTCTGCCGTGGTCCAGCGTCGCCCGCATCATTGAAATTTCCGGCGAGCACAAGGACATCGAGCTCAGCCTGACCGACACCCTGGCGCTCATCGACACCGGACGCGAAACGCTGTCGGCCAAGCTCATCGACGGCAAGTTTCCCGAAGCCGAGCGCGTCATCCCCGCCGGCCGGCCGGCGAGCGGCACCGTCCCGCGCCTGGCCTTCGTCGATGCGGCCAGGCGTGTCGCGCAAATTTTCGACGGCGAAAAGTTCCAGGGCATACAAGTCGACTTCACCCCCGGCGCGATCGAGCTCAGCGCCAAGAATGCAGGCCAGGAAACGGCCGCCGAGCGCTTCGAGTGGTCGGCCGTCGATACCCGCCTGAAGCCGCTATCGATCGGCTTCCAGTGGCAGTTCCTCGCCGAAGCGATCGAGGCCTTCCCCGGCGAGCGCGTCAACCTGCACCTGCCCGACAACGACCAGGGCTCGCTCTACGTCACCGACACCGACGACGGCAAGTATCAGGTAGTCCTGATGCCGGCGCGGATCTGAAACCCAAGCCACAGGAGACCAGCATGAACGCACCCGCCACCACCGCCAGTTTGCAGGCCGCTGCACCCGCCACTTTTCAACTCGTCGCCATCGGCAAGATCGAGCCGTCAAAAAGCGAGATCCAGCGCATGCGCCGCGAGCATTTCACCAAGGAAGGTCTCGACCAGCTCGCGGCCAGCGTGCGCCAGGTCGGCGTCGCCGAGCCGCTACTGCTGCGGCCACTGGGCAAGGACGGCTTCGAGCTCATCGCCGGCGAACGCCGCTGGCTGGCCGCGCGCGCCGCAGGCCTCGCTGAAGTGCCCGCGATGGTGCGGCCGTGCACCGACGAGCAGGCGCTCGAACTCCAGCTGATCGAGAACCTGCAGCGCGTGGACCTGCACGAAATGGAGGAGGCCGAAGGCTACGACGCGCTGCGCAAGTTGAAGAAGCTCACCGCCGACCAGGTCGCCGAACAGGTCGGCAAAAGTCGCAGCCAGGTCTTCGCGCGCTTGAAGCTGCTCGAACTCTGCCCCGAGGCGCGCAAAGCCTTCTACGCCGGCGAAATGGAAGCCTCGGTCGCGCTGCTCGTCGCGCGTGTTCCGGGCGCCGAAGCGCAGCGCGCCCTGCTCAAAGATATCAGCGGCAAAGGCGAGTTCTACTGGGACCACGAAGGGCCGCCGACCTTCCGCCAGGTGCAGGAGCACGTGCAGGAGGCCTACATGGCCGACCTCAAGGGCGCATCGTTCAAGCTCGACGACGCCACGCTCCGCAAAGGCTGTACCACCTTCCTCGCCTGCACCGCCTGCCCCAAGCGCACCGGCAATCAGAAGGATCTGTTCACCGAAATCAAGAATCCAAACATCTGCACCGATCCGTTCTGCCTCAAGGCAAAGGAAAACGCGCACAAGGCGCGCGTGCGCGACGAGCTCGAAGCCAAGGGTGAGACCATCATCAGCGGCGACAAGGCGAAGAAGATCAAGCCGCACGCTTACAGCCGCGAGCTGAAGGACGGATACGTCGAACTCGATCAGGAGGATTACATCGGCGGCGGCTTCAAGACCTGGCGCAAAGCAGTCGGCAAGCAGCCCTTGGCGACCACACTGCTCGAATGTCCGCACACTGGCAAGCTGCTGCAGGTCGCCAAGCGCGAGGACGTGAATGCCGCGCTCAAGGCCAACGGCATCGATCCGAACAAGCGCATGGGCAGCGGATCGAGCAGTGATCAGAAGGCGAAGGAACGCAAGGCGCGGCTTGAAACTGCGATCCGGCTGCGCATCCTGGCCGATATCCGCACCGCCAGCCGCGCCCGTCAGTTCGATCGCGACGACACCATCCTGGTGGCCGGCGCTTTCTTCGATCGCCTCGGCTTCGACGGCTGCAAGCACCTGGTCGACGCCTGGAACGCGGCCGCCGGCATCGAAAAGCCGAAAGGACACGAGTACGTGCGCGACTTCGCAAAGAAGCTCCCCCAGCTCAGCGACGCCGAGCTGGGGGCACTATTCCTCGATATGGCGCTGATCAACGATTGCCACGTCGCCAGCTACAGCACTCCCGATGTGAAGGGACTCCTGGCCACCGCCAAACGCCTGGGCATCGATGTCGAGAAGATCCGGACAGAACTGACGGAGGCGGCGAAGGATAAGCAGGCCGCGAAGAAGAAAGCGGTGAAGGCCAAGCCGGCGGCCAAAGCAACGTCCGAAAAGGTGAAGGCGAAGGTCAAGCATGCGCCGGCCTTCATGGCACCGCTGCAGCCATCTGCCGTGCTTGCGGCGATCGTCGGCGACAAACCGCTCGTTCGCACCGAGATCACTAAGAAAATATGGCTGCACATCAAGACCAACGGCCTGCAGGACGCAACCAACCGCCGAATGATCAACGCGGACGAAAAATTACAGGCCGTGTTCGGCGGAAAGAAACAGGTATCGATGTTCGATATGACGATGCTCGTCGCCAAGCAGCTGCAGGCTGCGAAATAAGCCCACCCCACCACACCAGGAGCCCACATGAACGCCCCCGAAACCGTAGCAGTCAAATTCACTCTCACCGCACCGATCACCATCACCCCGCCGCCGCTCAACGATGGCGAGCTATGGGCCGGCATCGTCACCACCGAGAAAGGCCTGCACCACATCATCCTGATGCCCGGCGACCAAGCCGGTGCATCGTGGAAGAAGCAGATGGCCTGGGCGAAGAAAGCCGGCGGCGACCTGCCCGACCGCGTCGAACTCGCCACGCTGCGCCGCACCCTGCCCGAGGAATTCAAGCCCGAACGGTACTGGTCCAATGAGCAGCACGCAGCCGATTCTGACTATGCCTGGTGTCAGTACTTCTACTACGGCTACCAGAACAACACCACCATCAACGACAAGCTCCGCGCTCGGTCCGTCCGCAGAGTAGCCATTTAGTCCTTCATCCATTCAACCATTCAGGGAGCCTGCAATGATCACCCTTGACGCCATCAAGACCGAGCAAAGCAAGATTGAATCGATGATCGCCACATTCGAAAAGCAATTGCTGACGCAGGAACCGCGCACGGTGTATTTCCCATCCATCAGCGTCAACCTTGCGCCCGGTGAGCACTACGCCGGCATCATCCTCGGAAAAGACGGCGCTGCGCCGCATCACCTGATTCTCCTGCCCGGCGAGGCCGAGAGCATCACCTGGAAGGACGCCAAGGCGTGGGCCGCCAAAGCCGGCGGCGAACTCCCCACGCGCCGCGAGCAGGCCCTGCTCTATGCCAACCTCAAGGATCAGTTCCAGGAGCTTTCCTACTGGTCCTGCGAGCAGCACGCAGCCCTTTCTGACTATGCCTGGTTTCAGAGCTTCGACACCGGCACCCAGCACTACTACGGCATCATCCTCAAGCTCCGCGCTCGGTCCGTCCGCAGATTAGAAATTTAGTCCTTTAGCCCTTTTCTCAGCATGGCACTGCACACCAACCTGCCGATTCACAAGGTCGCCTACGATCTCCTCGACACCATCACGGATCTCGCCAAGAACATGCCCCGCGATTTCAAGGCATCGATCGGCGGCAAGCTCCGCGATGAATGCGTCGCGATCGTCGTGCTGATCTTCCGTGCCAATGTCGCCACGGAGAAAGCGCCGCACTTGGGCACGCTGATCGAGCGCCTCCAGGTTGCGGAGCTGCTGCTCCGGCTCTCGCGCGACAAGCGGCTGATCTCGACCGGCCAGTACGCCAAGGCGATCGAGCTCACCAACAGCGTCGGCAAGCAGGCGGGTGGATGGCGCCGCTCCGCACTCTCGCCCGTTGCATGATGGTCAAGGCCACCATGCCTGCGCGAATGTTTAATCTGGTTGTGCCGCTGGCTCACGAGGCCACCGCCATGCGCACCACGGAGACCGCTGGCAGCCGCCAGAACGCGTCCGGCGCAGTTTCCCCGCTGATCGGTGCCAACCTTCGGCAGGGCGACGTGGATAGCACGACAGGACGCAGCACGCAGCCAATTCTGACTATGCCTGGTATCAGAACTTCAACAACGGCAACCAGAACAACAACAACATCAACAACAAGCTCCGCGCTCGGTCCGTCCGCAGATGAACCCGGCCGCCACCATGCTGATTTTTCTTTCACCGACCTGGTGCAGGCGTATTTCGACTGCCGCCGCACCAAGCGCAACAGCGCCAGCGCCCTGGCGTTCGAGCAGGATCTGGAGCGCAACCTCTTTCGCCTATACGAGGAACTGACCGCCGGCGCCTACCGGCCCGGGCGCTCGATCTGCTTCGTTATCACCCGGCCAAAAGCCCGCGAGGTGTGGGCGGCCGACTTCCGCGACCGCATCGTGCACCACCTGTTCTACAACCAGGTCGCACCGCGCTTCTATGCCGCATTCATCGCCGACAGCTGCGCTTGCATCCCCGGCCGCGGCACGCTCTACGCCGCCGAGCGCCTGGAGGCCAAGATCCGCAGCGCCACGCAGAACTGGTCCAGACGCGTGCACTACCTCAAGCTCGACCTGGCCAACTTCTTTGTCAGCATCGACAAGCGCGTCCTGCAGCTGCTGCTCGCCGTGCGTATCACCGAGCCCTGGTGGTTGCAGCTCGCCGAGACCATCCTCTTCCACGACCCGCGCCAGGATTTCGAACTGCGCGGATCGCCGGCGCTGCTCGACCTCGTGCCGCCGCACAAGCGCCTGGCCAGCCAGCCGGCGCACCGGGGCCTGCCGATCGGCAACCTGTCCAGCCAGTTCTTCGCCAACGTCTACCTGGACGTGCTCGACCAGTTCGTCAAACACCGGCTGCGCTGCCGGCATTACGTGCGCTATGTCGACGACTTTATCCTGCTGCACGAATCGCCGCCGTGGCTGAACCGCGCCAAGGCGGAGATCGAGCACCTGCTCGCCGATCGCCTGGCGGCGCGCATCAACCCGGCCAAGACCATTCTCCAGCCCGTCGATCGCGGCGTCGACTTCGTCGGCCAGGTGATCAAGCCCTGGCGCCGCACCGTGCGCCGGCGGACCTATCACGAGGCGATCAGCCGCACCGCGACCAGCGAGGCCCCGGATCTGTTCATCACCGCCAACAGCTATTTCGGCATGCTGCGCCAGGCCAGCCACAGCCACACCGATCGTGCGCGGCTGGCGAACGTGCTACGCGGGCGGGGGCATTCGGTCAATAAGCAACTCACCCAAACCTACAGGAGAAGCATGTGAGCAATACCCCAAAGATCGTAGTGTTCTGCGGCTCCTCGCGTTACGTCGACGTCATGGCGGTCTGCGCCTGGTTGATTGAACGCGACGAGAAAGCGATCGCTATGGCGCTGCACTTGCTGCCCGTCTGGTACAGCCCGAATCTGCCGGATGATCATCTAGCCGAACACGAAGGTGTAGCCGCCGAAATGGACGAGCTACACCTGCGCAAGATCGACCTGGCGGCGGAGATCTTCGTCGTCAATCGCTGCGACTACATCGGCGATAGCACCAGGCGCGAGATCGCGCACGCGGAAGCGCTTGGCAAACCGATCCGCTGGTACACCCATGATCCGGTCGGCATCGAGGTCGAGGCGCGGATCAAGGCATTCCTGAAGGAGGACTAGCGTGAGCGAGAAGGACATCAATCGCTGGCAGGACACGGTGACACCGCGGACGCCAGGCGAGTGGAAGATGGGTTCGGGCGGGAGCTGGGACATGACCGACGTTCAGCCGGTTCCGGATGAAATGCTGGCCGAGCTCGCACGGCACTACTACTCGGCAGGATGCCCATGGAACTGCCGTTCGATGCCGCTATCCGATGGGGACCGCGAATACATGTTCCTGCTCTATTTCTGCATGCAGGGCTTGATCGCTCGGATGCGTAAAGCCGAACAGGCGGCGGCAGCATCGCAGCTGGTGACCGTCGATGAAATGTTCCTGCGCGCCGAGTTCGAGCGCATGCACCACGGCCGCGATCTGTCTCGGCACTACTTGCGCGGGACGTATTACTCCCCGCACATCGCCGCGCTGTGGAACCAGCACGTCAAGACCGCGACGATGCTCGCGAACGTTCTTCCGCAGGAGAAAGCATGAGCGCCAGCAGCAAAATCGAATGGACTGAGGCAACTTGGAACCCCGTCACCGGCTGCACCAAGGTCAGCCAGGGCTGCAAACACTGCTATGCGGAGCGGGACTGGGCGCGGCTATCAGCCCCGCGCGATAAACCGAATGTGTACACCGGTCGAGAGTTCACCGATGTGCAATGCCACTCCGAGCGCCTCGACTGGCCGCTCCGGAAAAACAAGCCGCTACGGATCTTCGTCAACAGCATGTCGGACCTGTTTCATGAGTCGGTGCCCAATCAGTTCATCGCCGACGTATTCGCCGTGATGGCGTGCACGACCAGGCACACATATCAGATATTGACCAAGCGGCCTCGGCGCATGCTTGAATGGTTCCGCTGGCTCGACGCGGAGAATCACCCGTTTGGGTTTCCGACCGCCGTCGATCCTACGAAGGTCTGGCCGCAATGGACGCCGGTGCGCGACAATCGCGCTGGTTACGACAATTGCGGACCCCTATGGCCACTCGAAAATGTCTGGCTCGGCGTCAGCGTCGAAGACCAGGCTGCGGCGGATGAGCGCATCCCGCTGCTGCTGCAGACACCGGCGGCGGTGCGGTGGATCTCCGCGGAGCCGCTGCTCGGACCGATCGATATCACTGCCATCAGACGCACTAGCGCGGACGGGTATATGCGTCCCCTAGACGGGCGCATTCACGACGAATATCCAGAGCAGTGAAATCACCCGTCATCACGGTGCTGCCCTCGGTCGGCACGCCCGACCTCGAAACTGCGATAGACTATTTCGTCCCGCTCGTGCTCTCACGTCTCAAGCCCAATGACAAAAACGCCCCCGACGATCAAGGCAGCCTGCTACCTGCGCAGCAGCAAGGACAGGTCCGATGTCTCGATCGACGCCCAGCGCCGCGCACTCGGCAAGCTCGCCGCTGAGCGCGGCCTGGTCATCGTCCGCGAGTTCGCGGATACGGTGCTATCCGGCAAGGACGACAACCGCCCCGCCTTCCTGGAGCTGCTGCGCGAGCTGCGCAAACGGAGCCGCCCCTGGTCGGTGATCCTGCTCCTCGACCCCGAGCGTCTGGCGCGCAATCGATACGTAGCCACCGCCTTCGAACAGGACTGCGAGGCCGCCAACGTGCAGGTGATTTTCGCCAGCCTGCCCGAGTCCAACCCCGTGGTCGACATGATCCTGAAGCCGGTCATGCACGGCATCGCGCACTATTTCAGCTGGCAGTCTAAGATGAAGGGGCTCGCGGGGCTCGCCGAAAATGTGCGCCAGGGATGGCGCGCTGGCGGAAGGGCTCCGCTGGGGTATCAGTTGGAACATGTAGCCACCGGCGCGGTGCGCGAGGGGCAACCCGTGACTAAATCGCGTTTAATCCCCTCAGACGACGCGACGGCGGTCGGGGCATACCTCAAGGCCAGGGCGGCCGGGATCTCGCGCGCCGCGGCCCTGGTGAAGCTGCCGCGGCCGATTGCGGACACTTCGCTGATCGGGATGGAGTGGAACGCGCTGACCTACGCCGGCCACACCGTCTGGAACGTGCACAACGAATACCACGGCCCGCGCTTGGGCGTCGCCGGCAGCCGCGGCGGCTACAAGGGCGGCGTCAAGCGCCGGCCGCGCGAGGAGTGGCAGATCCAGCGCAAGACCCATCCCGCGCTGATTACCGACGCCGAGGCCGAGACCATCATCGCGCGCCTCGAGGCCTCGCCCTACAAGCGCACCAGGCGCACCACGGCCGCCTACCTGCTCACCGGGCTCCTCAAGGCGCCGGACGGCACGCCCTGGTACGGCGACGCCAACAATAATCGGCGTTTCTACCGCATCGGGCGCAAAGGCGCCGGCGCCGGGCGCTCCGTCGCGATCGACGCCGTCGACAAAACCGTCCTGGCCTGCGTCACATCGGATTTGCGCTCGCCCAAGTTCGTCGCTGGCGCCTACGCCAGCACGCTCAAGCACCTGACGCGCGACAGCTCGGCCGAGATTCAGGAACTCAGGCTCCAGGACGCAGCCCTGACCAAGCGCATCAGCCGCTTCATGGACATGGCCGGCGAGCTATCGAGCCCCGGGCCGGTGGTGCGGAAGATCGACGAGATCGAGAAGGAACGCGCGGCGATCGCGGCGCGGATAGAGGAATTGATCGAACTGGACCGCCAGGCGGCGGCCATGACCAAAATCAGCGAGCACCACGTCGGCAAGCTCCTGGCCGACATGGCGGACGAGATCAAGACCTACGACCGCGAGCAGCTGAAAGACTGGCTGGCGGCCGTCCTGGACCGGGTGGAACTCGACCCGCAGCGCATGAGCTGCGAGCTGCACTACCGGATCCCGTTGAGCCAACGGAATAGACTGGCGTCCCCAGGGGGATTCGAACCCCCGTACTCACCGTGAAAGGGTGATGTCCTAGGCCTCTAGACGATGGGGACTAAAGGGCTTGGTAAAAACCAGATGGTGCTGGTCGTTTGGTGGAGGTAAGCGGGATCGAACCGCTGACCTCTTGCATGCCATGCAAGCGCTCTCCCAGCTGAGCTATACCCCCACGAAAGGCGCGAATTATACCGTT